>NZ_JBFULT010000239.1:0-12080 GCF_054049755.1 Bradyrhizobium sp. P5_C11_2 | reverse complement strand
CGATGCGGTAGAGGCTCGCGCTGATCGTGGCCGGCAGGGTCTCGAACGTGCCGTCGAAGCGGATCGCAAACCGCGTCTTGCCGCCGCTGCGTCCGTTCCACCCGGCAACGAGACCTTCGAGGCTGGCGACGAGCCCGAGCTCCTCGACATCGGGCGGGCGTAGCCGGAACAGTGCGCCGCGCAGCGTCTCCATCATGCCGGTTGAGGTCCGTGCGATGCCGTCGCATTCGCCGAGCAGGGACGGGCATTCCTGCGCGGCGGTCTGGCGGGCGGAGGAGGCCAGCGCGCGGATGGCTGCCAGCGACTGGCCGAACTCGTCGTGCAGCTCGCGTGCGAGATGGCGGCGCTCCTCGTCCTGGAGCGCGATCAGTTTCCGCGTCAGTTCGGCGCGTTCGGCCAGTGCCGTGTCGAGGCTTTCGGCGAGGTGGTTGAAGACGTCGCGGATGGCCGACAATTCGGCGAGATCGAACGGCGGCAGCCGCGTCGTGAGATCGTTGGCTGCGATCCGCTCCAGGCCCGTGCGGATCATGCGCGTCGGGCGCAGGGCGCGCGCCAGTGCGGCGTAGACCAGGACGCACAGCAGCGGCAGGGCGATCGCCAGCGCGAGCATCAGGCGGCCGGCCTCGTGCCAGGCGTCGGCCGTCTGCACGGCCGGATCGACCGAGACCACGACCTCGCCGAGCTTCGCACCGCGCACGATCACGGGCCGTGCCGCCTCGCGGCCGGGGTCGAACAGGCCGTGATAAAACGCCGCGAAGGCCTGCGGCGGCGGGCTCGCCGGGATAGGTGCGCCACTACAGAAGCGCTGGAGGAAGTCACCATTCGTACCGCGGAACGCCAGACACAGGCCGGGCGTCATCACATAGGCCGAGACAGGGTCGAGGTTCGGAAAGTCCGAGCGCGGGCTCGCCACCCACTGGATCTTGCCCTGTTGGAGCTCCAGCGTCTTGGCCACGATGGCGGCGATATCGTCGATGCGCGCATGGGCCGCGCGATCGGCCGTGATGAGGAAATAGGCGGAGATCGCGGCGAAGCAGGCGGCCGATATGGCGGCTACGCGCAACGTCAGACGGACCTTGAGATCGAATCTCGGGCGGTTCCACATCGGCAGGCACCTGGCGCGAACGGGGTTTGTCGCCTCCGCATTAAACGGCAGAAAGGAAGCGGCGGAAAGCACTGCGCATACCGCGGTGCAACGTCGTGAAATTTTCCCGGCTGTGATCGGGACAGCCGCGGCTGCAGTGTGGGAAGCAGCCCTCCAGACTGCCGCGCAGCTCCATCACACGAGGCCCGCATGCGTCGCACCTGGTTGATCCTCTCAGCCTGTCTCCTTTGTGCCCTCCCGGCAGCCTATTCGCCAGCCGCGGCCGAGGCCATCGGCGTCGCTATCGACGATTTCAGCTATGCCGATACGTCGGACGAGCCGGCCAACCAGACCGCCGCCCACGAGAAGCGGCTGGCGGCGTTCATGGCCGCGCTGCGGCGGGATATCGGCGCGGACCGGCGTTACCGGCTTGCGCCGGACGCACAGGACGGTCCGGCGTTCAAGATCATCGGCGGCATCCAGAAGACGAGCACGCTGGTGCAATGGGCCAAGGTCGCTGTGATCGACGTCGGCGCCAGGAAAGTCGTGATGGACAAGCTCTACACCTTCCGCGGCGACAATGACGAGGCATGGGAGCGTGCCGAGATCTTCGTGTCCCGCGAGGTCATGGCCGCACTCGCGGCGCCTTCGATCGCGCTCGCGGTGTTCGATTTCGAGCTCGATGACAATACCGCGGCGCCCGCGGCCGGGCTGACGGCCTCCGATGCGTCGTACCTCGCCGAGGTCACGGGCGGTGTGCGCGAGCTGCTCGGACAGTCCGGCCGTTACCGCATGGTTGACGTCAGCGTCGCCCGCGATGATGTCGTGACGTCACACGGCCTGCGGGACTGCGGGGGGTGCGACGCCGCCGTTGCCGGCAAGCTCGGCGCCGATCAATCGCTGATCGGCGTGGTCCGGCGCGTGAGCCGAACTGAATACACGGTCGGCTTCCAGGTTCGCGACGCCCGGACCGGCGCCGTTGTCGCACGCGGCGACAGCGGCTTGCGCATGGGGGCCGACTATTCCTGGAAGCGGGGTGCAGTCCGGCTGGTCGGCGATCGTCTTCTCGACGGCGCGGCGCAGCCCTGAGAATTTGACATCCTCAGAAGGTCAACTGCACTTTCATCGACTGCGAGCGGTCGCTGGCGAGCTCGAAGGCGGCGACCGCGTTCTCGAACGGCAGTGTGGCGGTGATCAACGGCTTGACGTCGATCAGGCCTTCGCCCATCAGCCGCACCGCGAGCTCGAATTCGGGGTCGAAGCGGAAGGTGCCGCGGAGCTGCAGCTCCTTGGCGACGATGGTGTTGATCGGCAGATTCATCTCGCCGCCGAGGCCGAGCTGCACCAGCGTCGCGCCGGGCCGCAGCACGTCGAGCGCTGTCCGCAGCGCGGCCTGGTTGCCGGAAGCTTCGAACAGGGTGTCGAACACGCCCTTGCCGGCGCGCCAGGGATCGAGCGCTGTGGCATCGCTCGCGACATTGATGGCGTGCGTGGCGCCGAGTTTCCTGGCGACCGCGAGCGGTGCGTCGGCGACGTCGGTCACTACGATCTCGGACGCGCCGCCGAAGCGCGAGACCAAAATCATCAGCGCGCCGATCGGGCCGCAGCCGGTGATCAGCACGCGCTTGCCCAGGAGGGGGCCGGCCTGCTTGCCGGCATGCAGGCACACGGCGAGCGGTTCGGCGACCGCGGCCTCGGCCAGCGACAGTCTGTCGGCGATCGGCACGGCCTGCGTGGCGTCGATCGTGATGAACTCGCGAAAACCGCCTTGCACATGCGGAAAGCGCATCGCACTGCCGAGGAAGCGCATGTCGAGGCACTGGTTGCGCATGCCTTCCTGGCAATGCAGGCACTGGCCGCACGGCTTGCTCGGATTGACCGCGACGCGGCTGCCGGGCTTCACGCTGGTCACGCCGTCACCGACGGCGGCGACCACGCCTGCGATCTCATGGCCCAGCGCCATCGGTTGCTGGATACGGACGACGCCGAAGCCGCCATGATGGTAGTAGTGCAGGTCGGAGCCGCAGATGCCGCCGTTGGCGATCTTGACGCGGACTTCCCCGGGACCGGGCGCCGCATCGGGGTAGCTGTCGATCCGCAGGTCTTTCGGTGCGTGAATGACGACGGCACGCATGGCTTGCTCCGTTTTTGTGTTCGCAATCACATCGCGGCGATCATGCCGCCGTCGACATAGATGATCTGGCCGTTGACGTAAGTCGAAGCGTCGGAGGCGAGGAAGATCGCGGCGCCGACCAGCTCGTCCGGCCTGCCCCAGCGCTTCGAGGGAATGCGGCCCATCAGCCAAGTGTTGAAATCGGTGTTGTTGACCAGCGCCTCGTTCATGTCGGTCAGCATGTAGCCGGGACCGATTGCGTTGGCCTGGATGCCGTGCTGGGCCCATTCCACCGCCATCGAGCGGGTCAGGTTCTTGATGCCGCCTTTGGCGGCGGTGTAGGGCGCGATGGTGGGACGCGCGAGCTCGCTGCCGAGCGAGCCGATATTGATGATCTTGCCGTGCTTGCGCGGGATCATGCGCTTGGCCGCCTCGCGGCCGATGACGAAGGCGCTGGTGAGGTTGGTCTCGATCACCTTGCGCCATTCGTCGGTGGTGAACTCCACCAGCGGCTTGCGGTGCTGGATGCCGGCATTGTTGACGAGGATGTCGACCGCAATGCCCTTTTTGTCGAAATCGTTGAACGCCGCAACGATCGCAGGCTCGTCGGTGACGTTGAACGCGGCACCTTCGGCCTGATGCCCGGCGGCGCGAAACTCGGCGACGGCCTGCTCGACGCGCTTGGGATCGACGCCGTTGATGATCAGCTTGGCGCCGGCCTTGGCCATGCCCTCGGCAATGGCGCGGCCGAGGCCACGGGAGGAACCGGTCACGAGCGCGGTGTGGCCGGAAAGGTCGAAGAGGGCGGTGCTCATCTCAAAAATCCTCAGACGTTGGAACGGCGCACGGTGAGATCGCTGCGGTCGAATACCGCGGGCAGGAGGTCGACGCCAAGGCCGGGGCCTTCCATCGGGAAGACATAGCCGTCCTTGATCGTTGGCATCGTGGTGACGAGCTCATTGTACCAGCCCTTATAGAAGGCGCGCACCGATTCCTGGATCAGCGTGTTGGGCTGGCTGAACGACATGTGGATGGCGGCGATGAAGCCGATCGGACCGATGCAATCGTGCGGTGCAAACGGGCGGTGATAGGTCTCGGCCATCGCCGCGATCTTGCGACCCTCGGTGAGGCCGCCGGTCCAGCACAGATCCGCCATCACCACATGCATGGCATCGCGATCGAGCATGTCCTTGTAGGGGAAGCGCGAGCCCAGCGTCTCGCTGGCGCAGACCCAGACGTCGGTCGAGCGCGCATATTCGGCCAGCGCCTGCGGCGAGTTCATCCGGATCGGGTCTTCGTACCAGGTCGGCTTGTACGGTTCGAGCGCGCGCGCGATCTGCTTGGCGGTCGGCAGGTTCCACAGCGAGTGGAGCTCGACCATGATCTCCATCTTGTCGCCGACCGCTTTGCGGATCTTCTCGAACGGCTCGATCGCCTGCTTCATCTGCGCGGCGGTGATGTAGAGGCCCTTGTTCTCCTGCGCCGCCGGATCGAACGGCCAGATCTTCATCGCGGAGATTCCGCTCTCCAGAAGGCTCTCGGCCAGCGCATCGGCGTGATTCATGAAGCCGTCGAGATCCTCATAAGGACCTTTGGAAGCGCCGAGATTCCAGTTCGACACCGGGCTGATGTTGGTCGAGCGGACATATTGCGTGCCGGCGCAGGTGTTGTAGATGCGCTGCTTGTCGCGGCAGAGGCCGCCGAGCATCTGGTGCACAGGCTGATTGCAGACCTTGCCGAACAGGTCCCATAGCGCGATGTCGATCGCGGAAGCCGCGCGGTATTCGACGCCGGTCGAGGATTGTGCCATCGGCAGGTTGAGCATGTCGCGATGGATGGCTTCGATGTGCAGCGGATTGCGGCCGAGCAGGCGGCCGGCAAAGGTGTCGTGGATCTGCGCTTCGACCGCGCCCGCGCCATAGAAGGTTTCGCCGAGACCGATCATGCCCGTGTCGGTGTGGACGCGCACCCAGATGACGTTGGAAAATTCCTCGGTGCGCAGCGTCTCGATCGACGTGATCTTCACGGCAACAATCCTCCCATCACAGGCGCCTCGCGCCTTACGTCTCATTTTGCGCTGCAGCATGTTGCAGGTCGCGCCGAAGTCTTACGCCTGCTTGTAATATATCACAACATGTTTTAAGGGTGCCACAAATAGGGCGCCACCCGACAATGAGAGCGCGGCTGACAGGAGGACGACATGGCACGGCGCAAGCGCGCGCTCGAGGTGGTGAGAAACGAGGACGACGGCGAGGGCAAGCCCTCCCGGCGCAACCGGCTCAACTTCTTCGAACTCGCCTATCAGCGAATTGAGGAGCTTCTCGTCCATTGCGAGCTCAAGCCCGGGCAGTTCATGACGATGCTGGAATTGCAGCACATCACCGGCTTCGGGCGCACACCGGTGCATCACGCCGTCAATCGTCTGTCCGCCGACACGCTCATCATGATCCGCCCCCGCCACGGCCTGCACATCGCGCCGATCGATCTGGCCCGCGAGCGCATGCTGCTGGATCTGCGCCGCGACATGGAACGCTTCGTGGTCCGGCTCGCGGCCGATCGCGCCAGCCTGTCGCATCGCAATCAGGCGCTCCATATCGAACGGCTCCTGCGCGAACGCCGCGCCACCCTGACCCTCGACGAATTCAACAGCATTGACCGCCGCATCGACGCGCTGGTGCTGGAAGCGGCGGGGGAGCCCTTTCTGGTGCATACGCTGCGGCCGCTGCACACGCTCTACCGCCGCATCGGCTATATCCACCACCGCTTCATGCCGGGACAGGCCGATCTATCAGGCACGATCGATCGTCATCTGGCGATTCTCACTGCCGTCGCCAATCGCCGCGTCGACGACGCGGTGAAGGCGAGCGATGCACTGATCGACTACATGGGCGAGATGTTCACGGGCATGGAGACGGGGATCGACCCGCGCCTGCTCGATTGCAGCATCGAGCCGCTGCTCGGCGCGTAAAAAGTTTTCAAGAGAGGACCAAACATGTCAACGATGGCCATGCCACAACCGACCGCGAGCGAAGCCGCGGTCCGCTACCTCATCACGAACTACAGTCCCAAAGGTAACAAGGTCGGCTGGCTGATGATGGCTTCGATCCTGGTCGAGGCCTGGGATCTCTATTCGATCGCCTTCGTGCTGATCTTCATCRAGGAGCAATACAATCCCGATCCGCTGATGCTCGGCCTCGCCGCGGCCGGCACACAGGGCGGCGCCCTGATCGGCGCGCTGCTCGGCGGCTGGCTGTCCGACAAGATCGGCCGCCGCGTCATGTTCCTGGTGACGATGGTGCTGTTCATCGTGCTGGCGCTGGCGCAGGCCTTTGTGCCGAACGTCACCTGGCTCATCGTGATCCGATTCCTGCTCGGTATTCCGCTCGGCTCGGATATTTCGACCGGCTACACCTACATCATGGAATCCATGGCCAAGGGCGAGCGCGAGGTCATGGGCAACCGCTGGCAGTTCATGTTCGCAGTCGGCGAAGTGCTGACCATCGGCGTCATCGTGATCTTCCTTCTGATCGACATGCAACACGAGATGCTGTGGCGCGTGACGCTCGGCCTCGGCGCGGTGCCGGCGCTGATCATTCTGATCATGCGGCACGACGTGCCGGAGACGGCGGTGTGGCTGGTGCAGAAGGGACGCTACCGCGAGGCCAAGCAGGTTGCGCGCGAGATGTTCAACGACGATCTGGCCATGCTGCCGGACCACGATGTGAAAGTGCCGAAAGTCAGCACCCGCGCCTTTCTCGCCGACCTCAAGCAGGATCCGATCCGCTGGCGAGCGACTGTCTACGGCTGGATCGCCTGCTTTGCGCAAGGCAGCGAGTTCTCGACCTTTGCGTTCTACCTGCCGGTGCTCTTTGTCATGGTCGGCGTGTCGAGCGTGCTCGGCATCAACCTGGTGACGATGGCGCTGTTCTGCTTCGCCGCTCTGTCCGGCTGGGTCGGCCCGCTCCTGACACCGAAGATCGGCCACCGCGGCATCGCGATCGCCGGCTTCGGCATCGTGCTGGCATCGCTGCTGGTYGCGGCTTTCGCGCTCTACACCGACAACAAGATCCTGCTGCCGTTTGCAGCGGCCGCCATGTTGTGGGGCCATTATTGGGACGCGTCGAACTGCATGACGATCCCGACCATGGTCGCCAAGCCGAAGTACCGCGGCACCGCCAGCGGCTTCGCCTACATGTTCGTGAAGCTGCCGTCGTTCCTGGCGATCTTCCTGTTCCCGACGGTGTTCGCTGCGATCGGGCAGGCGAATGCCACGCTGATGGTCGCGATCTTCCCGATGATCGGATTGCTCGCTGCGATCTTCATCCTGCCGGAAGTCTACGGCTACGAGAACGACTAGTATGCACGCTACCTGATCGCGGCTGCCAAGGCCGCGATCAGGGCGGGCGGCGTCACCAGCATGCCGAGCTTGAGGAACGGCCAGGCGCCGACCTTGATTCTCTCGCGACGGAGCGCGACCAGCCACAGGATGGTGGCGAGCGAACCGGTCACCGACAAATTGGGGCCGAGATCGACTCCGATCAGGATGGCGCTGACGACGGGCGCGGGCAAATGATCGCTGGCGGCAACCGAGCCGGCAACGAGGCCGACCGGTAGATTGTTGGCAATGTTGGTGGCGATTGCGGTGGCGATGCCGGTGCTCCAGGCGGCTTGTGGGACGGATTGCGCTACCGCCTCATGCAGCAGTGTGCTGAGCTGCCCGATCACGCCGGTCTTCACCAGCGCTTCCACCATCACGAAGAGCCCGCCGACCAGCGGCAGCACGCTCCAGGAGACGCCGCGCAGCACCGGCAGCGGCGATTGCCGGCTCAGCAGCAGCACGATCGCGGCGGTCGCCACGCCGCAGATGAAGGTCGGCAGGCCGAGCGGCTTGTCCAGCGCGGAGGCCGTGACCAGCACGACGCCGATCGCCACGATGCCGACGGCTGTCAGTTTTCCGCCGCGGTTCAACTTGGGATGCGGCACTGACCGCGCGATCGTCTCCTCCTTCAGCGCGCGGTGTTGGGTCAGGCGCAGCACGACATAGGTCAGCAGGATCGAGGCCGCCGAGGGCAGGGCGAACAGGCGCAGCCATTCGGTGAGGTGCGGCATCCGCGCGCCGAACACGACGAGATTGGCGGGATTGGAGATCGGCAGCACGAAGCTCGCCGCGTTGGCGATGAAGGCGCAGACGAACAAATAAGGCAGCGGCTTGGCGCCGGCCGCGCGCGTTGCGGCGTAGACGGCGGGCGTCAGCACGATCGCGGTGGCATCGTTGGAGAGCAGCACCGTCACGACAGTGCCGACGAGATAGATCAGCAGGAATAGCCGCTGCGGCGAGCCGCCTGCATATTCCACGGCGAGGGCTGCGAGATAATCGAACAGGCCTTCGAGCCGCGCCAGCTCGGCGATCAGCATCATGCCGATCAGGAAGAGATAGACGTCGATGCCTTTCTCGATGCCGATAAGCGCATCCGGCCATGGCAGGAGGCCGAGCAGCACCAGCGCCGCGGCACCGATCACGGCCCAGATCGCCTCGGGCAGATGAAAGGGACGGGTGATGACGCCTGCGGTCGCAAGCACAATGATGCTCCAGGCCCAGAAGGCGTCATGCGGCACGGTCGGCACGTTCAGTCCTCGAAGTGAAACGGCTTCATTCGGCAGCGATAGCTGATGCGGACGCCGCTGTCTTCCCCCGCGGACGCGGGCCGCCATCTGCGATGTGCCGCGTCTCGGGCAGGGCGAGGAAGCAGATGACGGCGCCGATCGCGGCCACCGCGCCGAGGGTGATGAAAGCCGCGCTGTAGCCCGCGCCGACCACGACCAGCCCCGCCAGTGCCGTCGACAGCGCCGCGCCGATGCTCTGGGCGGTGATGACCGCGCCTTGCGCGATGTTGAAACGGCCGGTATTGCGCATGAGGTCGGCGACGATGACGGGGAAGATCGCGCCGAAGATGCCGGCGCCGACGCCGTCGAGAAGCTGCACGCCGACCAGCCAGAACGGATTGTCGGAGAGCGTATAGAGCGCGCCGCGGACCGGCAGGATCAACAACGCCGCGAGGAAGAAGCGCTTGTGGCCCCAACGGTCGGCCTTCGCGCCGACCAGCATCGCGAACGGCACCATCACCACCTGCGCTGCCACGATGCAGGCCGACATCAGGCTCGTTCCCATGTTCTTGTCCTGGAGCGCGAGCTTTTGMCCGACCAGCGGCAGCATGGCCGCGTTGGAGAGGTGAAACAGCGCCACGCAGATCGCGAAGATAAGCAGGGGGCGGCAGGTCAGGAGGACACCGAGGCCCGAGGGTTGTTCCTGCCGGCTACCCGCATCGGAATTGTGCAGCCCGCGCGCGAGATCGTGGTCGATGGCGCGCCCGGGGATCGCAAGAATGCTGATGAGGCTTGCGACTGCCATGGCGCCGAGAAGGTAGAATACGACGGTCGGGCCGAACCAGTAGGCGGAGAGCCCCGCGAGGCCGGCTGCGACCGCATTGCCGGCGTGATTAAAGGTCTCGTTGCGGCCGATGCGCCGGGTGAAGGCAGCATGGCCGAAGATGCCGAGGGAGACGGCGGCGATTGCGGGCGGAAACACCACGGCCGCGGCCTGCGCGATCCCTTGCGAGATCGCGACCGGGCGAAAGCCCGGAAACAAGGGCAGCGACAACGATGCGAGCGTCACCATGATTGCGGCGAGTGCCATCACCGACCGCTTCGCCCGCGTTGCATCGACCAGCGCGCCGGCCGGCGTCTGCGCCGCGATGCCGGCAATGGTCGCGATCGACATCACGAGGCCGATGCGCGCCTCGTCCCAGTGCTGCTCGGTGAGAAGATAAACGGCGAGATAGGGGCCAAGTCCGTCGCGGACATCGGCGAGAAAAAAGTTCGCCGCATCCAGTGCGCGGCCGGCTCGCGTCGTCTGATCGGGGTCTTGGCTCGACATCGGTTTCTCGATCGAGGCTCAAAGTTGCCCCGGCAGCAACCTTCGTGACGTCCGGTTGGTTCCGCGCGTCACCGGTGAGCTCCTCAAAACTTCACCGCCAGCAGCACCGCGCCGGCGCCGATCATGGCGATGCCGAGCCAGCCCTGCGCGCTCGGGCGCTCGCCGAGAAAGGTGAAGGCGAAGAGGGCGACCAGGACAACGCTGAGCTTGTCGATCGGCGCGACCAGCGTCGCGGGGCCGAGCTTCAGCGCGCGGAAATAACACAGCCAGGACGCGCCGGTTGCAAGCCCCGACAGCACCAGGAACAGCCAGGTTTTCGGCGCGACCGCCGACGGCACGGCGAACTGGCCAGTGAAGAACAACAGCACCGAGAAGGCGAGCAGCACCACGATGGTGCGGATGAAGGTCGCCAGATCCGGATTGATGTTCTCGACGCCGATCTTGGCGAAGATCGCGGTCAGCGCGGCGAAGCAGGCGGACAGCAGCGCCCAGGTCTGCCAGGCGGAGAGGAGGGCGGGTTTCATGGGCTTCCTGATGCGCGCGCGGTTAAGTTGTCGTGATGTGGGTATGGGTCCCGGCCTTCGCCGGGACGACAGCGTTTTTTTGGTGGTCACTCACCGCACCACCGACAGCTTCTCCGTGATCGCCTTGCGCAGGATGCGCGACAGCGACTCCACCGAATACGGCTTCTGGATCAGCTCGAAGCCGCGATGGGCGTTCTCGGCCAGCACGTTGCTGTAGCCGCTGGTGAGCACGACGGGGAGGCCCGGATAGCGCTCGCGGATGATGCCGGCGAGCTCGACGCCGTTCATGCCGGGCATGATGACGTCGGAGAAGACGAGGTCGACGGCGAATTCGTTCTCGCCGAGGATCGCCAGCGCCGCGTTGGCGTTGGCGACGCGGCGGACGACATAGCCGAGATCCTCCAGCAGCTCGGTCGAGAACTGGCCGACATCGTCATTGTCCTCGACCACGAGCACGCGATAGCCGCGCCCGGTGGTTGCGGCCTCGTGGGTCAGCGCCGCGGCTGCCTTCTCCCCGGCAGGGCTCTGCGCCTGCGGCAGATAGATGGTGAAGGTCGCGCCTTTTCCCGGCGCGCTCGCGACCGCGATGTCGCCCTCGGATTGTTTTGCGAAGCCAAAGGCCTGGCTCAGGCCGAGGCCGGTGCCCTTGCCGACCTCCTTGGTGGTGAAGAACGGCTCGAAGATGGCGTCGATGTTTTCCGGCGCGATGCCGCAGCCGGTGTCGGCGACGGAGATCGCGACATAGTCGCCGCCGCGCGCCGATTGCGCGCGCAGGCTCGGAATGCCCTGAACCTTCCGCACCGCGATGGTCAGTCGTCCTTCATCGTTCATCGCGTCGCGGGCGTTGATGGCGAGGTTGATCAGCGCGGTCTCGAATTGCGCGATGTCGGCAACCGTGAAGCAGTCGTCATCGTGKACCTCGACCGCGATCTCGATGCGGCCGCCGACCAGCGGCCGGACCAGTTGCGCGACGCCATCGACCTGGCTGCCGACGTTGAAGATCTGCGGCTTCAAGGGCTGCCGGCGGGCAAAGGCCAGCAGCTGCGCCGTGAGCTTGGAGGCGCGTTCGACGGTCTCGGAGATGGCGTCGACATAGCGGCGGCGGCGCTCCTCCGGCAGCTCGCGCCGGCGCAGGAAGTCGGTGGCCGAGCGGATGATGGTGAGCAGATTGTTGAAGTCGTGCGCGACGCCGCCGGTGAGCTGGCCGATCGCCTCCATCTTCTGCGACTGCCGCAGCGCTTCCTCGCCGCGGCGGCGCTCGGTGATGTCGACCAGCTCCGGCACCGCGCCCGTGATGTTGCCGTGGCGGTCGAGCACGGGACGCATGCCGAAATCGAAATCGCGTTCGCCGACGGGAAGTCGCAGCCGCATTTCCATCCGCACCGCCTCGCCTCCGAGCACGGTGTCGAAGGCGGCGCGCACGAC
>NZ_JBFULT010000238.1:0-10793 GCF_054049755.1 Bradyrhizobium sp. P5_C11_2 | reverse complement strand
ACCTCGAACATATCGGCGACATCATCGACAAGAGCCTCAGCGAGCTTGCGACCAAGAAGATCAAGCGCCGCTTCCAGTTCTCGCCCGAGGGCGCCGAGGAGCTCGCCGCCTTCCACAAGCGCACCATGGACTCGCTGCGCATCGCCTTCGGCGTGTTCATGTCGGGCGACGCCAACGAGGCGCGCAAGCTGCTGGTGGAGAAGACCGCGCTGCGCAACACCGAGCTTGCCGCCGTCGAGCGCCATCTCGACCGGCTGCGCGAGGGCCGCCCCGAGACCATCGAGACCACGTCGCTGCATCTGGACGTGCTGCGCGATTTGCGCCGCATCCATTCGCACATCTGCTCGGTCGCCTATCCCGTGCTGGACGCGGCCGGCGAGCCCTATCGCAGGCACGAGGCCGATCAAGCCGCCCTGCCCGCCTCACGCGCGGCGTCGGCGTTGCCGCGATAACCCGGCGCGAACGAGAACCGCACCTCCCGAAAGCACGAGGCCGGCGGTGCTGAACGCATCAGCTCAACGTTCCAGCGTCTGCGAGGCGCGGGTGCGGTTCTTCACGATCAGCATGATATTGCGGATATAGATGATCGTCGCCAGCGCCTGTCCGAGGATGATGACCGGCTCGCGCTTCACGACGCCGTAGACCAGCGTCATCAGGCCACCGCCCATCGAGCAGAACCAGAACGCCATCGGCACCACGCTGTTGCCGGCGCGCTCGCTTGCGATCCATTGCACCAGGAAGCGCGCGGTGAAGAACAGCTGCGCGATCAGGCCGAACGCCAGCCAGAAATCGAACTTGGCGACGAAGACGTCGTAGAGATAGTTGCTCAGCGCCTGACCGTATTGGATGATCATGCCTTCACCTCAGTCACATCTGGTGTCGGCTTCTTGCGGCGGATCAGCCACCACACGCCGGCGAGATCCATGATGCCGATCCACAGCCGGTCGAAGAAACCGTAATTGGACACGCCGGAGCGGCGCGGCCGGTCGATCACGTCGACATAGGCGATCTCGTAGCCCTCGCGGCGTACCAGCGCCGGCAGGAAACGATGCAGCCCGTCGAAATAGGGCATTGTCAGGAAGACCTCGCGCCGGAACGCCTTCAGCCCGCAGCCGGTGTCGCGCGTGCCGTCCTTCAGAATCGCGTTGCGAACGCCGTTGGCGACGCGCGACTGGAATTTCTTGAAGCCGGTGTCCTTGCGGCCGACACGCTGCCCTGCGGCAAGTCCGACGTTGCTGCCCTTCTCGACCGCCGCGATCAGGTTCGGCAGGAAGGCTGGATTGTTCTGGCCGTCGCCGTCGAGCGTCGCCACGATCGCACCGTGTGCTGCGCGTACGCCACTGCGCACCGCCGCTGACTGGCCGCCCGATCTGGCATGGCGGAGCTGACGCAGATTGTCCCGCCGCGTCATGATCGCCGCGAGCCGTTCGCCGGTCGCGTCGGTCGAGCCGTCGTTGACGTAGATGATCTCATAGGCCCAGCGGCCGTCGAGCGCCGCGCTGATCTCCTCGATCAGGGGCGCGATGTTGTCGGCTTCGTTGCGCACGGGAACGACGATGGAAACCGAAGGCTGGGACGACGACAAATCGAAAACTCGTGGTTGGATTGGCCTGCCGCGGGAACCGGCGGYCCTGGCAGGCAGCCGCTTTTATGGGGCGGATGCCCCGCGGGCAACCCTTTTGAGGCGGCTCGCGACCGGCCCCGGAAGGGCCACGATGGTGCCGTCGGCGYGGATGGCAAAGCCGAGCCTTCGGGCCGCAAACCAGTAGCGAACCGCCATTGCGCCGACGATGCCGACCAGGGCGCCGGCCACGACATCGCTCGGGTGGTGCGCGAGCAGCACCAGCCGCGTCAGCAGGATCACGATTGCGTAAGTGAACATGAACACGCGCAGGCGCGGCCATAGCGCCGAGACCGCGAAGGCCAGCGCAAATGCCGTCACCGCGTGACCCGACGGCAGGCTGGCATAAGCCCCCGTTCCCTCGAACGGTATGAAGTTGAACGGGTTGGCGCTGCCGCCGACGAACGGACGCCCGCGGCCGATGAGATATTTCAGGATCTCGGCGACCAGCACGGAGAAAGCAACGGACAGAAACACGAATTGCAGCCGCGTGCCGAGGCCAAGCAGGAGCGTTCGGCGGGTGCCGGGCAGTCCGGCCGCGACGAGAGCCAAGACCACGAGCGCTGTGGCCAGCACCGAGAGCACATACTCGTCCTTGCCGAAATCGGTGAGGATGCGGATCGGCCATAGGCCGGGCGTGCCGCGCACCGGCATCAGTAGGATCTCGGTCTGATCGAACGCGACCATCAGCGCAATGATCACGGCCGCACCGGCCGCGCTGAGCCACAGCGAGTGCCGCGCCAGTTTTCGCGCAGCCTCGGCGCGGCGCGAATGCGAGGGCGCGCGCACGAGCTGCGCCAGGGCGCGCCCCGATACGGCGAGCAATTGCGCGGGATAGCTCGCGCGCGGCGCGATGACGGATGGCGCCGGCATCCTACTCGGTGCCTTCCGAGCGGTAGATCGCGATCGAGATCGCGCGTCCTTGCGAGAAATTATAGCCGTCGATGCGCGTGCCGACCTTGTAGCGCAGCCCGGTCGCCTCGGCCCGCTGCACGAAGCTGCGCTCGGAACGCTGCTCGATCAGCGCGAAACGGCAGCTCCCCTGCCTGAGGAAATCGGCCGCGCCCGAGCCGTCGGTGAGCAATGTCTGTGTGCCCGTCAGGAAGACGAGGCTCGGTTCGTGATAACCGGCCGATGCCGCCTTCGGCCCGACGCAGGTGACGTTGCGGAGCGCCCGCGCGATCTCGATGCTCGGAAACAGCGGCGTCAAGGACGGCAGCACGATGCCGTAAACCGTCACGGCCAGCATCAGTGCGGCGACCAGCGCGTTGAGCAGCGAACGCTCGGCCCGATTGTTGTCGTAAAGCCACCAGGCGAACAGYCCGAAGATCAGCGAKGCCGCGATGAACGGCCAGGCCGCGAAGGCCGGCTGCCGCGTCAGCATGACGGCGCCGACCACCGCGATGATCGAGCCGGCCACGGGAATCGCGAACCACCAGGCCGAACCGCGCATCAGCCAGGACCGCGACAGCACGCGCCGTTCCAGCGCGCCGGCGGTGAGAATCGCGATCGCCGGATACAGCGGCAGCACGTAATGCGGCAGCTTGGTCAGCACCGCCTCGAACACGATCCACGACGGGACCAGCCAGGCCAGCAGGAATTGCGCGCCGGGCTCGCGCCGCGCGCGCCAAACCGCGGGCGCCGCCATCGCCGCGAGCGGCGCGCCCGGCCAGAACGTGATCCAGAACAGCGCGRGGTAAAGCCCGGGCGGTGCGCCATGGGATTCCTGTGCGCCGATCTTGCTCAGCATGTCGCCGCCGACCGAGTCGGCGAAGAAGGCGTCGCCCGCGCGCCAGAAGATAGCGATGAACCAGGGCAGCACCAGCACCAGCATCCACATCAGGCCCCAGACCGGGCGCAGCCGCCACAGCCAGGAGGCATCGCGATCCTGGATCGCCAGCGCGACCACGGTCAGACCTGCGAACATCAGGATCAGGGGGCCCTTGATCAGGATGCCCACGGCCAGCGCGGTCCAGAAGATCGCGGGCCAGCTCCAGGGCGGACGCGTCTCGTCCTCGGCGCGTTGCCAGGACAGGTAGGCCCGTGCCATCGCGCCCATTGCGGCGACCACGCAGAACAGCAGCATCGCGTCGGTCTTGGCGAGCCGCGCCTCGACGCCGAGCAGCACCGAGGCGCACATCATCAGCGCCGCCAGCACCGCGGCCCGGCGCGTGACGAAGCCGAGCGCGGCCCAATAGGTCATGAGCACGGCGCCGATCGCCCCGATCAGCGACGGCAGACGGTAGACCCAGATCCGCAATTCAGCCTTCGGCAGCTTGAGTGCCGTGGCGGCTTCGACCGCCGCCGATTGCAGCCAGTAGATGCCGACCGGCTTCTTGTAGCGGACATCCTCCTGGAAGCGGATGTCGACATAGTCGCCGTTCTCGACCATCTGCTTGGTCGCCTGCGCGAAGCGCGCCTCGTCGCGGTCGATCGGCGGAATCGTGAAGAAGCCTGGCAGGAACAGCAGCAGCGCGCACAGCACCAGGAAGGCGACCGCGCGGGCGTGGCTGGCCGTGACGACGTCGAACATCAGCACGAGCCGGCTGCCCGGATTTACGGGCGATTTCGGCTCGCGGGGTGCTCCAAAACGGGGGCTTGGGTAGGTCTCGACCATCGGTTCCGCATACGCTGAAACCGCCGTTCCCACAACCGCTTAGCATCAAGTCATTGAATTCGAATGACAACTGTGTCCGCGGCGCCAGTGGCGTCGATCACGGTGAGCCTTGCAAAGCCCGGCCCTGGCGGCTCGATCAGCCGCTGCCGCCGGCCGTCGATCTCGCCGAGCGCGGTTCCATTGACCAGGATGGTCATGGGCAAGACGCCGCCGGCGACCTTCACCGGCATGGCGGCGGCCTCCGGCCCGGCGGAGCGGTCGACGTCGATCCGGGATCCGTTCAGCGGGAACTGGATGTGCGGGGCCTGCTCGCCGCCTGCCCTGACCAGTTCGCCCACCGGGCGGAACCGCTTCAGGGGCAACGGCAACTTGGCGTTGCTGGCGGCCAGGGTTCCCTTGGGTGGCTTCGGCAGCGGTGCCGGCAGCTTGCCGGTCCGGGCGAAGGCGTCGAACAGGATGGGCGCGGCGGCCACGCGGCCAATCAGGCCGGGAACCGGCGCGCCGTCGGGACGGCCGACCCAGACGCCGATGGTCATGCGGCCATCGAACCCGACCGACCAGGCGTCGCGATAGCCGTAGGAGGTGCCGGTCTTGAAGGCGATGCGGTTGTGGGCGGCGTTTTCCGGCGGCGGCGTGCCCTGGAGCACGTTACCGACCTGCCAGGCCGCGACCTGATCCAGGAGCCGGAGCGACTCGCGGTCGTCCTTATCAGCCATGACCTCGCGCAGCGGCTTTGTGGTGCCGAGCCGGGCGAGACCCGTATAGAGCTGCGCGAGGTCCTGGAGCGTCACGCCGACGCCGCCGAGGCCCATGGCGAGCCCGGGCGCTTCGTCCTTGGGCAAGACGAGATTGCCGCCGGCCTGACGCAGCCGCGACGCCAAACGGCTCGCGCCGACGCGGTCGAGCAGCACGATGGCCGGAACGTTCAGCGACAATTGCAGCGCCTTCCTCACCGGCACCGTGCCCTGGAACGTCATGTCGAAATTTTCCGGCGCGTAGGAGCCGAAGCGGACCGGACGATCGTCGATCAGGCTCTCGGGGTGGACGAAGCCATCCTCGAAGGCGAGGCCGTAGATGAAAGGCTTCAGGGTCGACCCCGGCGAGCGGATGGCGCGGGTCATGTCGACCTGCCCTGCCCGCCGCTCGTCGAAATAATCGGCCGAGCCGACGCGGGCGAGCACATCGCCGCTGTCATTGTCGGCGACGATGATGCCGACCGAGATGTTCGGGCCCAGCGCAATGGCACGATCGCGCGCCAGTGGCTCCAGCACCTTCTGGAGATTGGCATCGAGCGTCAGCTTGATGACCGGCGTGTCCTTGATGGTCGAGAGCGCCGTGTCGGAGGCATGCGGCGCCAGGATCGGCATCGGCTTGCGCAGCTTCGGCACCGGCACGAGCTTGGCCTGCCTGGCGTCGTCGGCGCTGACCTGATGCTCCTCGACCATGCGGTCGAGCACGCGGTCGCGCGCGATGCGCGCAGCTTCGGGGAAGCGGTCGAGCCTGCGCGTCTCCGGCGATTGCGGCAGGGCAACCAGGAGCGCGGCCTCGGCCAGCGACAGCCGCTTCGGCTCCTTGCCGAGATAGGCGATGGAGGCGGCGCGGATGCCTTCGAGATTGCCGCCGTAAGGCGCGAGCGCGAGATAGAGGTCGAGGATCTCGCTCTTGCTCATGCTGCGCTCGATCTCGATCGCACGCACGATCTGCCGCAGCTTTGCGTAGATCGAGCGCTGCCGCCGCGGCTCCATCAGCCGCGCAAGCTGCATGGTGATGGTCGAGCCGCCCGACACGATGTGGCCGCGCGTCCCGAGCTGCAACGCGGCGCGCCCGAGCGCGAGCGGATCGATGCCGTCATGGGCGTAGAAGCGCTGGTCCTCATAGGCCAGCAGCAGCTTGAGATAGGTCGGATCGACATTGGTCCTGGCGTCGACCGGCAGCCGCCAGCGCCCGTCCGCCATGGCATAGGCGCGCAGCAGTTTTCCGTTGCGGTCGAGGATGGTGGTGGAGACGGCGCGAGCCTCGTCGAGCGGCAACGGGCCGAGGGAGTAGACCCAGCCGACGAAGCCTACGATAGCGAGGATGAAGGTGAAGGCGGCAGCTGAGAGGAGGCGCAGTGCCGCGCGCCCTGCTCCACGCCCGTCATTCCGGGGCGGCTCGAAGAGCCGAACCCGGAATCTCGAGATTCCGGGTCTGGTCCTTCGGACCATCCCGGAATGACGAGAGCTGTTATCGCCTTCGCTCATCTCACTCACTTCGCCGCCCGCACCTCGACATTGCCCGTGCCCGTGCGGCCGTAGCGCGAGGGGTTGTACATGTCCTCGACATAGGCCTGCGGCAATACGTATTTACCCGGCGAAACCGCGCGGACAACATAGGCGACGGTGAACACCGACTTGGAGTCCGAGGCCCGGTCGACCGCCGCGGTGAAGCGGTCATCGCGGAACTCGGTATCCTCCGGCTCCTCGCCGTCCTCGATCCAGTCCAGCGTGCCGCTGTCACCCGACGACACCAGCTTGGGATTGTCGATCTCGAGGCCCGCCGGCAGATAATCGGACACCATGATGTGGCCGTACTCGGGCTTCGCCTCGGTGATCTTCAGCACCACCGCGAAGCGCTGGTTCTGCTTGACCTTGCTGATGTCGGCGGGCTTGCCGTCGAGCGTGAAGTAATTGCGCTCGATCTTGAAGCCGTTGGATGCCGCCGGCTCCGGCGTCACCGGCGAGCCCGACACCGAGACCACCGCCTGCACCGGCGCGTCGCCGGTGTTGGTGATCTTCAGCGGCTTGCCCTCCAGCGTCACAGCCTTGTAGCTGCGGTAGAGCGCGGTCTTGACCGGCTGGCCGTCGACCTCCATCGACAGGTTCTCTTTCGCCAGCGCGCGCGCCGCCAGCACCAGCCACGCATTCTCCTGCGTGGAGGTGTAGGGCGTCAGCCCACGCGCGGTCTCGACCCGCGACACCGCCTGCGTCAGTGTCGCCTTCGGCGCGTTGCCTTCGCTCGCGAGCGAGACCAGCGCCGCGGCGTCGCGGAGCTGCGAGCCGTAATCGGTGCGGCCGAATTCCAGCACCGGCTTTGGCGCCAGCGAGTCGAGCGCCGCGCCATAGACGCGCTCCGCGCGGTTGCGATCGCCGACCAGCGCCAGCGCGGCCGCGAGCTGCGACTTCGCAATCGGGGTTGCGAGGTTGGAGAGCTTGGTATCGGCGAGATAGCGGAGGTCACCGATCGGTGCCGCGCCGTTGCGCGCGAGCACGTAGAGGCCGTAGGCGAGATCGCGCCCGCCGTCCTTCTCCGGCTCGTTGCCGTTGACGACGGCGTTGCGGATACGATCCAGCGCGTTCTTGAACAGCACGTCCGGCACCACAAAGCCCTTTTCACGGGCGCGGGTCAGGAAGTCCGTCACGTACGCATCGAGCCAGGCGTCGTCGCCGCCGGCCGACCACAGTCCGAACGAACCGTTGGAGCCCTGACGGGCCAAAAGCCGTTCGATCGCGTCGCGGATGCGCTGGTCGACCTCGGTGTCCATGGCCAGATGCGCGCCGGCCGCGAGCTCGTTGACATAGAGCAGCGGCATGGCGCGGCTGGTGATCTGCTCCGAGCAGCCATAGGGATAGCGGTCGAGCGCTTTCAGGATCGTCGCCGCATCGAGCGCGGTCGAAAGGCTCGCCGAAACCGAAACGCTTCCGGTGCCCGGCACGAGATCCGAGAACATGTCCGAGGTCAGCGTCAGGCTCTCGCCCTTGGCCAGCGTCCGGATCGAGCGCCGCGCCAGCACCTGCGTCGCCGCCTTGACGTCGAGCGCGTAGTGGCGCGCCAGCGCCAGGCCATTCGGTCCCTTGATGTCGACGTCGAGCGTCGCTTGCCCCGCCGCCGTCGCGTCGATGGCGAGCGCGAAGGAATTGCGCTGCTTGGCGGCGAGCTTCACCGTGGTGGCTGGATTGCCGGTCATCTTCACCGGGCCGCCCGTTTTCACGTTGATGACGTAGTCGCCGGCCTGGCCCTCGACATTGTCGATCTCCAGATTGACCGTGCCGTGATCGCCATTGAGCAGGAAGCGCGGCAAGGTCGTCGTCAGCACCACGGGATCGCGGATCACGACGTCGGTGTTGGCGCGGCCGAGCTTGGTCGCGGTCCATGCCACCGCCATCACGCGCGCGGTGCCGGCGAACTCCGGAATGTCGAAGCTCACCTCCGCGGTGCCGTCGGCGGCGACGGTGACGATACCCGAATAGAGCGCGAGCGGCTTCTGCGCCGGCGGCGAGCCCTGGAGCTCGGCGGCCCCGGCGTCACCGCCGGACTTGATCTGGCCGCGCGTGCCCGACATGCCGTCGATCAGCTGCCCGTAGAGGTCGCGGATCTCCGCGCTCAGGCGGCGCTGGCCGAGATAGTAATCGTCCGGCGCCGGCGGCTTGTAATTGGTGAGGTTGAGGATGCCGACATCGACCGCGGCGATGACGATTTTGGCGTCCTCGCCCGGATTGAGCCCGTCAAGCTTGACCGGGATCTTCAGCATCGCATTCGGCCGGATCAGCGAAGGCGGCGTCAGCTTGACCTGGAGCGTGCGGGTCTGCTTGTCGATACCGAACCATTTCAGCCCGATGGCCCGGCCCGGCATGCGCTGCGCGGCCGCATCGAGCGGACGGCGCAGCGTCGCCACCACATAGGCGCCGGTGCCCCAATCCTTGCCGACCGGAAGCTTGACCTGCGCAGTGCCTTCCTTGACGTCGATGGTCTGCGTCGTGAGCAGGCGATCGCCGAGCACGTTGACGGTGAGCTTTCCGGCAGTGCGGACGTTCACCGACACCGTCATGGTGTCGCCGGAAGCGTATTGCGGCTTGTCGATCGAGGTCTCCAGCAGGTCCGGCGTGTCAGCGCTGCCGTCGGAGTACCAGCCGACGTCGAACTGCACCGAGGTGACCGGGCCGTCGGCGTCATTCGATTTCACATCGAGCCGGTAGCGGCCGGGCCGCGGCGCCAGCGAGATGCGCGAGGGCTTGTCGGCGGCGATCGTGACGTCGCCATCAGAGACGCGCGAGGTCGACTTGACCGGCTCGTACTCCCAATAATTGTTCTGGCGGTACCATTGGTAGCGCGACTCCATCTTCAGGAGCTCGTAGCGCAGGCCGTCGCGGGGAAGCGTCTTGCCCTCGGGCGAGACGAACAAGACGTCGAACTCGGCCTTGTCGCCCTCGGCGACGTTCTTGTCGCCGAATAGCGGCTTGATGCCGATCATGGCGTTGGCCRGCGCGACCGGCAGCACCAGCTTGCGCTCGACGGCGCGGCCGCCGGTCTCGACCATGCGGACGAAGATCTGCGCTTCCTGCGGACGCGTCGAGGCGGGCTGCTTGTCGAGCGTCACCGGGAAGGTCGCGACACCATTGGCGTCTGCCTCGGGCAGGTTCTCCAGTGGCGTGCGCTCGTTCGAGGTGGTCTCTTCGTCGGCGACGCCGAACTGGTAGCCGGCAAAGCCCGGACGCTCAGTGGCGGGCGCGATCAGCATGTCGCCTTCGAGCTGGAGGCCGGAGGCCGGCGCGCCATAGAGGAAATGACCGTCCGCCTTGAGCTCCACAGGAGCGTTAGCTTTGATCAGCTTGTCCTTGGCGGACAAGTCGAATTCGATCCGATCAGGAACGTAATCCTCGACCATGAAGGTGGTCTCGCCGACCGAAGAGCCCTTCGGGTCGGTGAAGGCACGCACCCGCCAGGTCCCGGTCGGGACGGCGGAGTTGAGCGGCACAGCCAGCGTGCGCCCGCCGGCGCCCTGGTCGGGGAGCACGGCGCGACGGAATTCGACGCCATCCGGACGCTCGATCACCAGGCTCAACGGTCCACCGGTGACGGCATTGCCCTGCCCGTCGCGCAGCAGCGCGGTGAGATAGACGGTTTCGCTGGAACGGTAGACGCCGCGCTCGGCATAGACGAAGGCGTCGGCGCCGGCCGGCACCACGCGCCCCGCGACGCCGCGGTCGGACAGATCGAAGGCGCTCGTCTTCAGGCTGAGGAAGGCATAGTCGGCCTTCTCGCCGGTGACCGTGAGCATGGCCGGCGACAATCCGCCCTCGCCGCGCGCCAGTCCCGCCTCGAACAGCACGTGGCCGCTGTCGTCGGTCTTGCGCGTCGCCAGGATCTCGTTGTTGCGCGCGACCAGCCGCACCTCCGCCTTGCCGACCGGATCGGTCGAGGCCAGCGAGTTGACGAAGACGTGGATGCCGTCATTGCCGGAATAGGCCGACACGCCGAGATCGGAGACGATGAACCATTGGGTTGCGAGCTGATAGTCGTCGTCTGAGCCCGGCCCCTTGGCGGCGGCCGTCATCACGTAAACGCCGGCCTGGAGATCGCCGAGCGCCTGGTCGACCGGGAAAGCGGTGGTGACGTCCTGGTTCAGCGTCATCGCGGTCGCGAGCTCGCCGGACCAGACTTTTACGCCGCGCTCGTCGCCGAGGTCGGTGAGTTGATATTTGGACAACGTCTTCTGGAAATCGCTGTCGACCACCGTGTTGATCAGATTGCGGTCGCCGATCCGGAACACGTTGATGTTGACCGCCGGCGTGTTGACGC
>NZ_JBFULT010000237.1:0-10835 GCF_054049755.1 Bradyrhizobium sp. P5_C11_2 | reverse complement strand
GCGCAATCCGGGACCGCTGCATCGTCAGCACGAAGATCCCGGATTGCGCTGCGCTCGATCCGGGCTACGCACTGAATTCAGATTCAAACGCGATGGAATTGTGACGAATTTCGCGCGGTGGAACGCGCCGTCGCACGTCAGGCCGCGATGACGTCGTCGTCCTGCTTCAGGCAGGTGATGAAACCGCTGAGCGCGCTGTATTGATGTCCGGCGCGGCGCTGGATGAAGAGCGTCTCGACGCGGGCATGGACCGGATTCAGCGTGTGCATCGACACGCTGCCGTTCATCGCGCTGCGTTCGACCACGGCGCGCGGCAATAGCGTCACGCCCATGTCGGCGGCGACGCAGCCGATCATGCCGTCGAGCGTGCCGAGCTCGAAGCGTGTCGCGGAGGGCCAGCCGAACTCGACGAAGATCTGCTCGAGACGTTGGCGGTAGGTGCAGCCGGTGCGGAACACCAGCGCGGTCGGGCCGGATTCCGGCGTGCCGGCGCGCAGCTCGGCGAGCGAGGTCCAGCGCCGCGCGCTGACCAGCACCAGCTCCTCGCGGAACGCACTTGTCGCGGTGAGGTCGTCATGCGCGATCGGACCTGCGACGAAGGCGCCGTCGAACGTGCCTTCGAGCACGCCCGCGACGAGGTCGGCGGTGGTTGCGGTGCGCAAGGAGAGGCGCACGGCGGGGAAGCGGCGGTGGAAATCGGCGAGCAGCGGCGGCAACCGGACGGCCGCGGTGGTCTCCATCGAGCCGATCGCGAGCGGCCCCTTCGGCTCGCCATCGTCGCGCGCGGCGAGCACGGCCTCGCGCGACAATGCGGTCATCCGCTGCGCATAAGGTAGAAGCCTCTTGCCGGCGCCGGTCAGCGTCATGCCGCGGCTGTGGCGTTCGAACAGCGGCGTGCCGATCTCCGCTTCCAACGCCTTCACGCGCTGGGTGACGTTGGATTGCACCGTATTGAGCTCTTCGGCGGCGCGGGTGATGCCGCCGGTGCGCGCGACCGCGGCAAAGGTCTGGATGTCGCTGAGTTCCATGGCCTCGTTTCGCTTTTGTGATGGCAGCGTTCGCTATAATTCAATTTTCGAGAATGCTATTCCCGCCTAATGTCGGTGTCCACAGTGGAGGAGCCATGCCGATCACCACGCCGCTGACCCARCTCCTCGGGATCAAGCATCCGATCCTGCTGGCTCCTATGGATGTTGTCGCGGGCAGCCGGCTCGTGACGGCGGTGAGCCGCGCCGGCGGCTTCGGCATTTTGGGTGGCGGTTATGGCGAGAGGGTCTGGCTGGAGCAGGAGACAGCGAAGCTCGCCGGCATGAAGGCGCCGTTCGGGATCGGCTTCATCACCTGGAGCCTCGCCAGGCAGCCCGAGCTGCTCGACATCGCGCTCGCCGCCGAGCCATCCGCGATCATGTTGTCGTTCGGCGATCCCGCACCCTTCGCGCCCAGGATCAAGTCCACAGGTAGCCGCCTGATCTGCCAGGTGCAGGACGAAACAATGGCGCGACAGGCGCTCGATGCCGGCGCCGATGTTCTGATCGCACAGGGGACCGAGGCGGGCGGTCACGGCGCCTCGCGCACCACCATCGATCTCGTGCCGGCGATCGTCGATCTTGCGGCGGGCCGTGTGCCAGTGGTAGCGGCCGGCGGCATTGCCGATGGGCGCGGGCTCGCGGCCATGATGATGCTCGGCGCAAGCGGCGTGCTGCTCGGCACGCGCTTCTACGCAAGCCAGGAGGCCGACGGTGCGGAGGAAGCCAAGCGGCGCATCTGCGCGGCAAGCAGCGGCTCGACCGTGCGCGGCATCATCTTCGATCTCTCCCGCAACAATGTCTGGCCGGCGCCGTTCACGGGAAGGTGTCTGATCAACGACCACGCCAGGCGCTGGATCGGCCGCGAGGTCGAGCTGATGCAGAATGTCGCCGCAGTCGCGGCCGACTATGTGGCTGCGAAAGCGGCCGGCAATTTCGACGTCGCCGCCGTGATCGCGGGCGAGGCGGTCGGCCTGATCCATGATATTCCACYGGCGGCCGAGATCGTCGGGCGGATTGCGGTTGAGGCGGAGCAGTTGATCGCTGGGCGGAGCAACTCGGTTTCTTCTTTTCCTTCTCCCCTTGTGGGAGAAGGTGGCGCGGATGCAATCCGCGCCGGATGAGGGGTCTGTCTCCGCGGATGCGAACCTCTCACCCGTCTCGCCGCTATCGCGGCAATCCACCCTCTCCCGCAAGGGGAGAGGGAAGAGCGAACATGAGGCAAGAACCATGTGGCCTGACCGTCGACTGATCGATCTCTTCAAGACCGAATTCCCGATCGTGCTGGCGCCGATGGCCGGCGTGATGGATGCGGAGCTCGTGATTGCCGTGGCGGAAGGTGGCGGGCTTGGCTCGCTCCCGAGCGCGATGCTGTCGCCGGAAAAGGCGCGCGAGCAGGTCAACATCATCCGCCAGCGGGTGAAGGCGCCGGTCAACATGAACTTCTTCTGCCACACGCCGGTCGCGCTCACGACCGAGGCCGAAGCGCGCTGGAAGCAGCGGCTGACGACCTACTACACCGAGCACGGTCTGGATCCGGCGGCGCCGATCGCCGCGGCGAACCGCGCGCCGTTCGATGCGGCCTTCTGCGAGGTCGTCGAGGAGCTGAAGCCGGAAGTCGTCAGCTTTCATTTCGGCCTGCCGGAGGACGCGCTGCTGAAGCGGGTCAAGGCGGCGGGCTGCCTGGTCATTTCCTCGGCGACGACGGTGAAGGAAGCAGTCTGGCTCGAACAGCGCGGCGCCGATGCCGTCATTGCGCAAGGCGCCGAGGCCGGCGGCCATCGCGGCATGTTCCTCACCGACAAGATTGCCGAGCAGCCCGGCACCTTCGCGCTGGTGCCGCAGGTGGCCGACGCGGTGAAGGTACCGGTGATTGCGGCTGGCGGTATCGCGGATGGCCGCGGCATCGCGGCGGCCTTCGCGCTGGGCGCGGCCGGCGTGCAGATCGGCAGTGCCTATCTGCGCTGTCCGGAATCCAAGGTCAGCGCCGGCGGCCGCAAGGCCCTGGCCGAGGCGCGGGACGATTCCACGGTGATCACCAACGTCATGACCGGCCGGCCGGCGCGTGGCGTGCAGAACCGCCTGATGCGCGAGGCCGGCCCGATCTCGCCGGATGCGCCGCCATTCCCCCATGCGGCGACCGCGCTGGGCCCGCTGAAGGCGGCTGCCGAGAAACAGGGCAGGGTGGATTTCACCAATCTCTGGGCCGGCCAAGCCGTTGCCATGGGCCGCGAGGTCCCGGCGGCGGAATTGACCCGGGATCTGGCCAAATCGGCGCTGGCCCGCATGAAGGGACTAGCGGGCTAGGCCCTAAAGCGCGAAAGGCTTCGGGTGAAGCCCTTATCGCGCTTTAGGTTCTTGTTTGCGCATGATCTTTTCGGAAAACCGCTTCACACTTTTCCGGATCATGCGCTAGCCCCGGTTGCGGCGCAAAAGCGGCCTCTGCTATACGGCGGATAGGTTTTGCCGTGTGAGGCCTTATATAATGTCCGTTGACGCCGCTACCGTCCGCCGCATCGCGCATTTGGCGCGCATTGCGGTTTCCGACGACGAGGTTCCGCATCTGCAGGGCGAGCTCAACGCCATGCTCGCCTTTGTCGAGCAGCTCTCGGAGGTCAATGTCGAGGGCGTGGAGCCGATGACGTCGGTCACCCCGATGCAGATGAAGAAGCGTCAGGACGTGGTCAATGACGGCGAGATCGCCGACGATATCGTTGCCAACGCGCCCGCGACCGAAGGCCATTTCTTTCTTGTGCCCAAGGTGGTCGAGTAATTCTTAGGACCAAGTCCGATGTGCCTGCTATGCGACGATGAGAAGGCCTATCAGGCCTACATGAACTATCTCGACAAGATGGAGCGGCAGGGCAAGGCTGCCGACCCCAACGTCGCCGTCAATGCCGTGCTCGACGAGATCGAGGCCGCTGCGAAAGCAGCCGCCAAAAAAGACGACCCGGCCAACGACAAAACCCTGTCTCCGTTCTTCTGCAGCCCGATCAATAAATGACCGATTTGACATCGCTGACGCTCGCCGAGGCCCGCAAGGGTCTCGCGGCCAAGACTTTCACGTCGCTCGAGCTGACCGACGCGCATCTTTCCGCGATCGAAGCCGCACGCGTGCTCAATGCCTTCGTCATGGAGACGCCGGATCGCGCGCGCGATATGGCGCGCGAGGCGGACGGCAAGATCGCCAAGGGCGACGCGGGCCCGCTCGCCGGCATCCCGCTCGGCATCAAGGACCTGTTCGCGACCAAGGGCGTGCGCACCACGGCGTGCTCGAAAATCCTCGGCAATTTCGTGCCGACCTATGAGTCCACCGTGACTTCGCAGCTCTGGCGCGACGGCGCGGTGATGCTCGGCAAGCTCAACAATGACGAGTTCGCGATGGGCTCGTCGAACGAGACCTCCTGCTTCGGCCCGGTCGGCAATCCCTGGCGGCGCGACGGAAGCAACACGACGCTGGTGCCGGGCGGCTCGTCCGGCGGCTCGGCGTCCGCCGTGGCAGCTTTGCTCTGCATGGGTGCGACCGCGACCGACACCGGCGGCTCGATCCGCCAGCCGGCCGCGTTCACCGCGACCGTCGGCATCAAGCCGACCTATGGCCGCTGTTCGCGCTGGGGCATCGTCGCCTTTGCCTCGTCGCTGGATCAGGCAGGTCCGATCGCGCGCAGCACGCGCGATGCCGCGATGCTGCTGCGCTCGATGGCCGGGCACGACCCGAAGGATACGACCTCGGTCGACATCGCCGTGCCCGACTACGAGGCCGCGATCGGCAAGTCGGTGAAGGGCATGAAGATCGGCATTCCCAAGGAGTATCGTCTCGACGGCATGCCGGCCGAGATCGAAAAACTTTGGGAAGCGGGCGCGGCCTGGCTGAAGGCGGCCGGCGCGGAGCTTGTCGAGGTGTCGCTGCCGCACACCAAGTACGCGTTGCCGGCCTATTACATCGTGGCGCCGGCGGAGGCCTCCTCCAACCTCGCGCGCTATGACGGCGTGCGCTACGGCCTGCGCGAGCAGGGCAGGAACATCATCGAGCTGTATGAGAACACCCGCGCCGAAGGCTTTGGCGCCGAGGTGAAGCGGCGCGTCATGATCGGCACTTACGTGCTCTCCGCCGGCTATTACGACGCCTATTATCTGCGCGCCCAGAAGGTGCGCACGCTGATCAAGAAGGATTTTGAGGATTGCTTCGCCAAGGGCGTCGACGCGATCCTCACCCCCGCGACGCCGTCCGCCGCCTTCGGCATCGGCGAGAAGGGCGGCGCCGACCCCGTCGAGATGTATCTCAACGACATCTTCACGGTCACCGTGAACATGGCGGGCCTGCCCGGCATCGCGGTGCCCGCCGGCAAGGATGCGCAGGGCCTGCCGCTCGGCTTGCAGCTGATCGGCCGTCCGTTCGACGAGGAGACGCTGTTCTCGCTCGGCGAGGTGATCGAGCAGGCCGCCGGCCGCTACACGCCCGCGAGGTGGTGGTGAGGATGGCGGCGTACATCGCCAGCCTCGACGGCGCAGCGCCTGCGCCGGATCTCAGCGCGCCGCTTGCGGGCCTCTGGTGGGCCGCCAAGGGCGATTGGGACCAGGCGCACAGGATCGTCCAGGACGACAGCAGCCGCGATGCGGCCTGGGTGCACGCCTATCTGCACCGCGTCGAAGGCGACCTCGGCAATGCCGGCTATTGGTACCGCCAGGCCGGCCAGCCGACGGCACAGGATTCATTGCAGGCGGAGTGGGAGCGGATCGCTGCCACGCTGCTCGGGAGCAAGACATGAGCACGGCCACGCACAAGCTTCTCAAGGGCGCCACCGGCGATTGGGAGATGGTCATCGGCATGGAGATCCATGCCCAGGTGACGTCGAACTCAAAACTGTTCTCGGGCGCCTCCACCGCGTTCGGCGGCGAACCGAACAGCCACGTGTCGCTGGTCGATGCCGCAATGCCGGGCATGCTGCCTGTCATCAACGAGGAATGCGTCAGGCAGGCTGTCAGGACGGGCCTCGGCCTCAACGCGCAGATCAACCTGCGCTCGGTGTTCGACCGCAAGAACTATTTCTATGCCGACTCGCCGCAGGGCTACCAGATCAGCCAGTACAAGTCGCCGATCGTCGGCGAGGGCGAGGTCGTGGTCGAACTGGACGGCGGCAAGACCGCGACGATCGGCATCGAGCGGCTGCATCTGGAGCAGGATGCGGCCAAATTGCTGCACGACCAGTCGCCGAACATGTCCTGTGTCGACCTCAACCGCTGCGGCGTGCCGCTGATGGAGATTGTCTCGAAACCGGACATCCGCGATGCCGAGCAGGCCAAGGCCTATGTGACCAAGCTGCGCTCGATCCTGCGCTATCTCGGCACCTGCGACGGCGACATGGAGAAGGGCAGTCTGCGCGCAGATGTGAACGTCTCCGTGCGCAAGCCCGGCGCGCCGCTCGGCACCCGCTGCGAGATCAAGAACATGAACTCGATCACCTTCATCGGGCAGGCGATCGAGTACGAGGCGCGCCGCCAGATCGAGATCCTCGAGGATGGCGGGTCGATCGACCAGGAGACACGCCTCTACGACCCCAACAAGGGCGAGACGCGCTCGCTGCGGTCCAAGGAAGAGGCGCACGACTACCGCTACTTCCCCGATCCGGATCTGTTGCCGCTGGAGTTCAGCCGGGAGTTCGTCGACGAGCTGAAGGCGAAGCTGCCCGAGCTGCCGGACCAGAAGAAGACGCGCTTCGTCGCCGACTTCGGCCTGTCTGCCTATGATGCGAGCGTGCTGGTCGCCGAGCGCGAGAGCGCGGTGTTCTACGAGACCGTGCTGGACAAGCTCGGCAATCGCGCGCGCGACGGCAAGATGGCGGCGAACTGGGTGATCAACGAGCTGTTCGGCCGCCTCAACAAGGAGGGCAGGGATATTACGGGCTCTCCCGTCAGCGCCGAGCAACTGGCCGCGATCGTCGACCTGATCGGCGAGGGCACGATCTCCGGCAAGATCGCCAAGGATCTGTTCGAGATCGTCTGGCAGGAGGGCGGCGATCCCCGCGCGCTGGTCGAAAGCCGCGGCATGAAGCAGGTCACCGATCTCACGGCGATCGAGAAGGTGGTCGACGACATCATCGCGGCCAATCCCGACAAGGCCGCGCAGGTCAAGGACAAGCCGCAGTCGCTCGGCTGGTTCGTCGGCCAGGTTATGAAGTCGTCGGGCGGCAAGGCCAACCCGCAAGCGGTCAACGAGCTGCTCAAGTCCAAGCTCGGCATCTGACGTCACGCGTTCGGACGAGGTGACGGACACTCTMCTCACCTCGCTGTCGGTTCGCGATGCGACGCTCTCACGCGTCATCGGCGGCAAACTTCCTCCCGACGACCTGCGATGCGGCGACCGAATCGCCGTCACGCGATTCGCGCAAAACGGCGGCTTGCACACGCTCCGACGAGCGTCCGCGCCGTTAATCATGAAAATATTTTCGTTGCCAAAATCCGCGACTCAGAGTCCGCGAAACGCCCTTTCGACGTGGTCGCGCGATTGGCGACACGCATCGCCGCATCGATCACGCGCAGTGCGCGTGTGCGGAAAAATACTTGCTGCATAGTGTTTTCTTGCAGTCGCAGCTTACGCAGACGCCGATGCTGCGGGCAGTCTCTGCGATCGCTGGTGCACCTCGCACAGTGCACTTGCATCGAGCGCGCCAAGCGCACGCGGTTTGCTGCGTCAACACTTCTTTAAGCGAGAAGCTGTTTTTTTCGTCGTGTTGGTGTATTCGGGATGAGTGTGCATCTCGATCCCCGAGTGCACGCAGCGATTAAAGCCATCTCACACATCGGAGGGCAACATGGCCAAGAAAGCGAAGAAGGCGAAGAAGGCGAAGAGCGCAGTGAAGAAGACTGCGAAGAAGACCCGCAAGGTCGCGAAGAAGAAGAAGTAACTTCGACTTCTGAAGTTGCCGGCTCCTAGAGAGCCGGCTCGTCATCAGCGCCTCCTAGAAGGTTCTGGTCGACGATAGAGGGTGTCGGCGAGACATCAGGTCAACGGTCGGGTCGCTCCACTTTGCGGTCCGGCAGAAGAAACAAGTTTTCTTCGTTCGGTGCGGGTCTCCTTCACGGGGCTCCGCAATTTCACAGACGGCCTTCGGGCCAACGTGGAATCTGGTCCTGACGTGTTCGCCGACGCCCTCGTTCCCTGAGGCCGGGGTATTGCCGGCATTTCCTTTCCCGACATTGCTGATCTGATCGAGACCGCGCTGCCGTGGTCGTTCTGCCCTGGAGCAGACAAGGGGCGCGTTGTGCTTGCCTGACGCGCGGCGTCGCTTTCCCATTCGCGGTGTCATCGCCCGGCTCCGACCGGGCGATCCAGTACGCCGCGGCGTCTCGTGGGATGATTGCCGTCTCCGGAATACCGGGTCACCCGCCTGCCGCCCTTGCTGAAGCTTCGGCGTTCCAACACCGGCATGCCCCGGCGAAGCCTTGGCGTAGCCGGGTCGCGGGTGACGACAGCGAGCGGCGCCGAAACCCTAGAGCGCATCCGCCACCGCACGCGATGGTTAGCGGTGTCCGAAAATCGCAGGGTAAACCGAATCTGACGAATCGCGGAAGTGCCCGTCAATCCGGGGTTTTTTCAATTCGCTGCACGCGCGCCGCGCTCTCGCGTTTACGTCCCCTTCATCGCGATACTTAAACTGCCATTCAAATTTGCCCGCCATCATCGCCTCCAACAAGCCGGCAAACGGCATGGGGTGAGTTGAACAGTTCTTTGGACGGGAGCCGCGCTCGGGGGACGAGGCGGCATAAGAAAAAGGGGATGCGTTATGTTTCAGGGTACTTTCGATCTGGAGACGGCCACGCCGATCGACGCAAGCGCGCTGTCGGACGTGCTGTTCGAGCGCGGGATCTATTGGGCGAGCGGCCGCGCCGGCCTCGTCGATCTCGTCGCCGCGCACAAATGGTTCAACCTCGCCGCGCTGAAGGGCCGCAAGGATGCCGTGGCGCTGCGCCAGGAGGTTGCCGGGCAGATGTCGGACGCCGAAATCTCGGCCGCGCAGCGCGAGGCGAGGGCGTGGGTCTCCATGCACTGAATGGAGCAGCGCACCGAGGCCTGTGTTGTCACGGGTAGGCCCTGGTTGCGCTGAAATCGAGCTCGCTCATGGTGCCGCCGACGCGGCCGCGTGGCACGAGCGCTCCGACAGGAATGGCCCAAGAATAGACAATGGCTGCCGATTCAGATCGCGCCCGACGAATGCGATCTGGAACCCTGGCGGCTGCACAAGACGGGCCTCCTGGCGCAGGTCCGGCGTCTGGTTCAACGTCCGGGCGGGCGAGGCGATGCTGATTTTGCCCTCGCATGGGCGGATCTGATGGCCCTGCCGCTGGATGCAGGCGCGCATATGTCGCATATGTAATGAGAGCGCGAATCGGCTGCTCTCGAAGCGCAGCTGCTTTCGCCAGGCTTGCGTAGCCCGGCCGATGGCGGCTTTCAGGTGAAAGAACGCACCGACCTCAATTCTGCCGCTTGCGGCACGCCGCCGGGTCGGGCATACCCCCCATATTGGAGACGTGGCCGAGTGGCTGAAGGCGGCGGTTTGCTAAACCGTTATAGGCTTGTAAAGGCCTATCGAGGGTTCGAATCCCTCCGTCTCCGCCAAGCAGCCAGTTAAGAGATTGATTTTGTTGGGCTTTGCGCGCGCCTGGTGCGCGTCTGCCGATGCCTCTGCCCGATCTCGCGCATGTGCGTTCCCGATCAGTCTCAAAATCCCGCCGATGAATAATAACGTGTCGCGTCGGGGCTGCGGGGCGCAAGGCCCCGTGGGGAAGCCAGGCCGCAGCCAACGACTGTCCGGAACGCGCCTTTGCCGCAAGGATCAGGGCGCGTCCGGTGCTTGCGGGGCGAGGGCGCTCGCGGAACTGCAGCCCGCCTTGCACCGGTCGGAGCCGATGCCCGTCCGCGGCGGACGTCCTTCACCACGGATGTGGCGATCGCAGGCCGGGCGATATCGTTGCGTCGTGTCTGTCGTTGATCAGCAGTTCGGCCGCGCCGCGACTGCATGCCTGGCTTCGACGACAAGCGATCGCATCGCCGCCGCAATGCCGCGCTGGTCCGCTTCTACATCGGCCGGATTGATTGCAGACGCTTGCCGCGAGGCGGGACCGGTCCCTATGCCTTCGCCGAACCGGTTGTTATGATCGACGAGATGATCTCAGGGAGGAACGGGTTTGGCGAATGAACTGCAGGCCAAGTTTCGACGTGCTGTCGAGGCCTTTTACGCCAAGGATCTGGTCAAGGCGGAACGCATCCTGCAGCAAATCGCCAAAGCGTCCAGGAACATATTCGAAGTCGAGCATCTCCTGGGTGTGGTGAAGCTGGTGCAAGGCCGGTTTTCGGAGGCTGAGGTTCATCTCAGAGCGGCGGTAGCCCTGAACGGAAGCAATGACGAAGCGCTCAGCAATTATGGATATGCGCTCAAAGCCCTCAATCGCCCTCAAGAGGCGCTGACGTATTTTACCCGCGCATTGGCGGTCAATCCGCGCAATCCACTTTCATACCACAACAGAGGTTCGATCCTTGCCGAGTTTGCGCGAAGCTATTCGGAAGCGATCGATCAGTTCGACAAGGCCATAGCCTACAATCCGAACTTTGCCGACGCGTATGCGAGCAAGGGCAATTGCCTTGAAAAGCTCAAGCGTTACGAGGACGCCCTCGTTGCTTACGACAAGGCGTTGTCGATCAAGCCTGATCTGGAGCTCGCGTGGCTTGGCCGAGGGAATGTTTTCCGCAATCTCAAGCGCTATGACGACGCATTTGCGACCTACGACAAGGCGCTGTCGATCAAGCCCGAT
>NZ_JBFULT010000236.1:0-10868 GCF_054049755.1 Bradyrhizobium sp. P5_C11_2 | reverse complement strand
GTCTTGGGGTTCAGTCCATGCTGGGCGGCAAGATCTTTGAGCGGAGCTTTCGATCGCTGTAGCGTTGCTCTGACCGCGTGCGTGGTCGTGGCGCAGCCGTGAAGAACCTGTCCCATAACGCCTCCCGGTGTGCGGCGGTTACAGCTAAATTGATGCCACCACACCGCGGGACTGCACAGCTAGGCTAGCGACAGCGAAGGCGTGTCCTCGCCTGGCGCGCCTCCCGCGTCTGTCCGGACGCGCGGTCGCCTCGTCGGGCCCCTTCAGGCTGAGGCGGTCCCGGAGCGGCCTTTGGGCCGGGGCGTACGCGAGCCGACATTCCTCGGATTCAGACAGGTTCGTGCGGCCAGTCCTTCGGACCGGCGGCGCCGCGGTCGGGCCGCCGCGCGCGAAAAAAGGTGGTTAACACGGTCCGGCCAGGGGTGACAGGCGGGGTGCCACGTGGGGTACCATCGCGTCTCGCCGGCCCGGCTAAGTGCCCGGCCTGATTCAAGAAACCACCGGGCGAGAAAGCCTGGTGGTGGACGCAGTCAGGCTCGAACCGGTCTCCGCTTTGAGCGCCCGCGAAATGGGAATTCTGCGCCCCGCGAAATGGCAATTTAATGCGATGCAAAAATAGACATTGGATCGGCGGGTCGACTTACCGCGGTCGCCCCGAGGCAGCGGTTCGATCGGCTACTTGACAGTACCCACTCGGCTGGCCGATGCTGATTGCAAGCGGACGGCTCAGGCGCCCATCCGTGGAGGGACTCTGATCAGGGACCGTCCCCGGTCCTCGATGCAGGCACTCTGTCACAAGCCCTGTCGAAGTGCACGGTCGTCGTGCCCTTCCACACGCTTGCGGCGTGCCTCTCGAGGATGAGATGACCGCTCCCGTCGCGCGCAAGCGCATCCGCACCAGCCCAAACCCGGCTTCCGGTCCCGTCGACCCAATCGTGCCGGCGCTCGCTTCGACGTCGCTCGAGCGTGCTCTTGAACGCGCCACCCGGACCGTTGCGCCCACGGCGGCCAACCTCAAGTGCGAGGCCTTGGCCGCGGCGCCGGTACGGACCGCCCATTCCGGCTATCGCCGGATCTCCGTCGAGTACGTCCCGCTCGACAGGCTGACCGCCGGCAATCGTGCCCTCCGCCGCGCCGGCAAGCGTCAGCAGGAAGCCCTTCAGCGCAACATCCGCCGCTTCGGCGTCGTGCGCCCGATCCTCGTCCGGCGTGGCGGTGCCGTCATCGCTGGCCACAGCATCGTCGAGGCTGCCCACGCCCTCGACCTGCCCGAGGTGCCGGTCACCTACGTCGACGACCTCTCCGACGACGAGGCCCGCGTCCTGCGCCTCAGCCTGCACAAGATCGAGGAGATGGCCACCTGGGAGGCGGAGGCGCTGAAGGTCGAGCTGACCCACGTGCTCGACGCCGACCCAGATCTGGCCGTTTTCACTGGCTTCTCGACGAGCGAGATCGACGTCTACACCGGCGACGTGGACGCCCAGGCCGACAAGGCCGACGCGCTGCCCGGGTCGGCGGCTGGGCCGCCCGTGTCCCAGCTCGGCGACTGCTGGGTGTTCAAGGGCGGCCACCGCCTAATCTGCGGCGACGCCCTCGACCCGGATACCCTGCGGCGCCTGATGGCGCAGGTCCGCGCGCGCCTCGTCCTGGCCGATCCGCCGTTCAACGTGCGCGTGGCCGGGCACGTCTCGGGCCGCGCCAGCGCGCGCGAGTTCGCCATGGCGTCCGGCGAGATGACCGAGGCGGAATTCATCGCCTTCCTGACGACCGCCTTCCGCAATGCCGCCGAGCACGCCCTCGACGGGTCGCTCGCGCTGTATTTCATGGACTGGCGACACGCCTACGAGATTATGGTGGCGGGCCGCGAGGTGTACGCCTCGTTCAAAAACCTGATCCCGTGGGTCAAGTCGAACGCGGGTATGGGCTCGTTGTGGCGCTCGCAGCATGAGCTGATCTTCGCCTTCAAGCTCGGCTCAGCCCCCCACGTCAACAACGTCGAACTCGGCAGGAACGGCCGCTGGCGCTCGAACGTCTGGCACTACGCCGGCGCCAACGCGTTCGGCCGGATGCGCGACGAGGATCTCGTGGGCCACGTGACGCCCAAGAGCGTCGCGCTGCTGCACGACGCCATCCTCGACGTGACGCTGCGCGGGGAGGCGGTGCTCGACCCGTTCGCCGGCGCCGGCTCGACGCTCTTGGCCGCGCACCGGGCGCGGCGGGTTGGCTACGGGGCCGAGATCGACCCGGTATACGCCGACACCGCCGTGCGGCGGCTCGAGGCTTTCACACGGGCCGAGGCCGTCCTTGAGGCGACCGGACGCACCTTCGCGCAGACCCGGGCGGAGCGCTCCAGCGGCGCCGCAATCGTGACCGCGTGAGGTCGCGCCATGGCTGGACATCGCAAGGCCGGCGCCCCCGCGGGGGCACCGGATGACGAGGCCGTCGGCTACGGAAGGCCGCCGGCCGAGTTCCGTATTCGCGAGGGCGAGCGGCGCAACCCCTGGGGGCGCAAGGGGCGGCCCAAGCCGAAGCAGGACTTCCTCGACGGGACGATCCGCATCCGCATCGACGGCAAACCCGTGCGGGTCACCCGTGACGAGGCGATCGACCACTTCCTGTTCGAGGCGGCGTCACGCCGCAACGTCTCGGCCGCCAAGTTGCTCGACCGGCGGCGGCAGGATCGACTCGCCCGGACGGCGGGGACCTCGGACGACGACGACCTCTCACCGGAGGAGGAGGCCGCGCTGCTTCGCGCGGCCGAACGGCGTCTGCGCCGACTCGGTCGCGGTATCTCGAACGACGATCCATTAGGCGGCGACCCGCGCGACCAGGAGCTTGAGCCGGAGGTCGACGCATGAACCCGGCGGCTCGCCTGTACCGGGCGCTGCTCCGCACGGACTTCATGCTGTTCTACGAGCGCTGCTTCGCTACCCTCGAACCCGGCACCCCATTCGTCGACAACTGGCACTTGCACGCCGTCGCCGAGGCGCTGCGTCGCGTCGAGGCGGGCGAGAGTCGGCGGCTGATCGTCAACGTGCCGCCGCGCTCGGGCAAGTCGCTCATCGTCACGGTCGCGTTCACCGCCTGGCGGCTCGGCCGCGATCCACGGCTGCGGATCATCTGCACCTCGTATTCCGCCGACCTCGCCCAGACTCACGCGGCGGCCTTCCGGGCGATCGTCGCCAGCGCATGGTTCCAGGAAGCGTTCCCGGCGTTCCGGATCAAGCGGGGCGGGGACCGTAAGCTCGAGACGATCACGACCGAGCGCGGCTACCGCTTCGGCGTGTCTATCTCGGGGCCGGTCCTCGGACGCGGCGCGGATCTGATCATCGGCGACGACGCGATGAGCCCGGAGGCGACCTTCTCGGAGGCCGTCCGGCGCCGAGAGATGGAGCTCTGGAACACCGCGCATCGCACCCGCCTCAACGACAAACGCAAGGGTGCGATCGTCCTGATCTCGCAGCGCCTGCACGAAGACGACCTCATCGGCCAGGTGCAGCGGAGCGGCGACTGGGACCGGCTGGTCCTGCCGGCGATCGCATCGGACGCGGCATGCTATCGGATCGGGCCACACGAGCACGACATCTACCAGCGCCGGGCCGGCGAGGTGCTAGATGCCGAGCGTGAGCCGCGGGAAGCGCTCGAGGAGATGCGGCGCGCCGTCGGCTCGATGACGTTCGCGGCGATGTACCTGCAGGATCCCGTGCCCCCGGACGGCAACGTCATCCGTCGCAAATGGCTGAAGTACTTCGACCGCGAGCCCAACGCTGCGGTGCTCAAATACTTCGTGGCCAGCTGGGACACGGCCTCGACGCTGGACGCGACCAGCAGCTACTCGGTCGGCATGCTCTGGGGCTGGGACGGGGAGAACTACTATCTGCTGGAGCTGGTCCGAGGCCGGTGGGAGACGCCGGAGCTGCGCAACAAAATCCTCGAGACCGTCCGCGCCTGGCGTCCTGACGAGACCCTGATCGAGGACACCGAGCTCGGCCGCAGCCTGCAGCAGGACATCCGGCGCACGAGCGGCGTTCGGGTTCACCTGCGGCGGCCCCGCTACGACAAGCGTGCCCGGCTTCTTGCGCAGAGCGCCCGGTTCGAGGCCGGGCAGGTGTGGATACCCGCGTCGGAGCCTTGGACCCACGACTACGTCAGCGCGCTATTGGCCTTTCCGTTCGGCCGAAGCGACGATCAGGTCGACGCGACCTCTCAGGCCCTCGACTATCTGGTCGCGAAGACGGCGAGCCTCCAGCCGCTGCCGCGCCGCAACCCGACGCGGAGAACGGTCGAACGCCGCGCCGTGGCGGAGGACGAAGAGGCGCCCGATCGGCATCGTGACCGGTCTGGATCGAGGGCGTTCGATGGGCCGCCGCAGCTGGGCTGATCGCATCGGGATCGCTCAGCGGCCGGGGAGGGCAGTACCGAGTGTGGCCCTCGCGAGCGGGTGCGGGCGTATGGTCAATCTCCCGCTGGGCTCGATCCGGCGCGGAGGGTGTCAACGAACCAGTCCATGGCCGCGAGGAACGCCGCGATCGCTTCGGCCGACAGGCCGGCGAGCGGGATGGTCTTGCGCTTCGACACGGCGTCCGGCGGCAGTCGAATGCCCGGGACGGCGTTCAGGTGATCGAGGAGCTCCTGCCGCAAGGGGAGGGCGTCGAACACCGGCTTTCCCAGCATGTACTCGAAGTATACCGCCATGGTCCCGTCGGTGAAGACCCGCAGCGCGGAGAGCTCGACCCCGTCAACCTCGAACACCGCCCCGAGCGCGCCGAAGCTCGGGTTCGTGTTGAAGGCGATGCGGTCGGCGCGGCGACGGATCCAGGCCACGATCGCGCGAGCGGCTTCCAGGATCGCCTCGTCACCGCGGGCTGCGATCTCCGCCATGACAGTAGCCTCGTCCCAAGTTCGCTTCGGCTGCGCTGCACGGCTCGAGGAGCCCTTGCGATCCTTGGTGGCCTCCGACCGGCCGAGCACGATCGGCACGAGCGTCTTCAGGCCCTGTCCCTCGTACTGGCGAAGCTCGACCGCCAGAACCTCGGCCGGCTGCATCTGCCGGTTCAGGAACTCCACGACGCGCCGGAGCTCCGGCGGCACGCGGTCGGCGACGAATAGAAGCCGCACCCGACCGGCCTGAAGGTTGGTGCGCACGGCCTCCCAGAAAGCCTCCGGTTCGGCATCCGGTCCGATGAGGTCCCGCAGCACCTCGCCGGAATCACGGCTCTCCGCCTCGCATCGCGCCCCGAATTGGGCTCTCAAGGTGTCCAGCGGCCAGTGCAGGACCGAGTTCGCGGCGTAATCGAGCATCTGGCCGACGACTTCGCGTCGGATGCGTGGAGCAACGACACAGACAGATGCTCCACCAATTGGGGGATGCGGCGGCCCTAGCGTCTCTGCTTCAATCCGAAACGCAGGTTGCTTCGGCGGCCCGGAAAAGGCTGCCGCGATTTCTCTTTTGACCGGAGGGCGCCATGCGGATCACGACGCTGTTCATCACGGCTTTCGTTCTTACGGGCCTGTGTCATTTCTCGTGGTTCGCCCGGCCGATCGACGAAGCCGAGCTTGCTCAAACTGAGGCGAGCGAAGCCGCCATGATAATACCGCTCGCCACACACATCGAGACGGACTGACGTGTCGCCCTCCAATGGGGCGCCGTCCGCGACCGAGGCTCAGGTCTCGCCGCGGCGCTCCCTCGCGCGCGCTTGCGCTCAGGTGATCAGCAGCAGCTGGTACGAGGCGCTACTACTAGGCGCCACCGTCATTTGCCTCATCTCGGCCGATCACTCGGGCGCCCCGAGCGCAACTGTGATGGTGGACATTGCCGCCGCAGCAGCGCTCTCCAGCATCGGCGGCTTCGCCTTCTCGGCCATCTGCGGCGCGCTACTGTTCCACCTTGCCATCGACCCGGTCCAAGTGGTCGAGATCATGATGCTGTGCAGTGTTGCCAATCAGGCCGCCATGGTTTGGGCTCTTCGGCAGACTGTCGACTGGCGTGTGCTGGCCGTCTTCCTCGCTGGCGGGGCGCTTGGCCTACCTTGGGGGGTGTGGCTACTCCTACATGTTGATCGAGGCGTCTACACGCACGCGCTCGGCATCTTTCTCCTGCTCTACGGGACCTACATGCTGCTACGGCGCCCGGTCGTCGTACGATGGCAGCACCCGGCGCTTGATGGCGCAGTCGGTGTGCTCGGCGGCATCACGGGTGGCGCAGTTGGCTTCCCCGGTGCCTTCGTGACGATCTGGTGCGCCATGAAGGGCTGGGACAAGGATCGCCAGCGTGCTCTGTTTCAGCCGTTCATCCTGATCATGCAGGTGGCCGCGCTGCTGACCTTGAGCCTCGTGCATGGGACATCCGCCGGTCACGGCGTTGAACTAGGCGACCTGCTGTGCGTGCCGGGATCGTTGCTCGGTACAGCCATAGGCTTGCTCTGCTACCGGACCCTGTCAGATCTGCACTTCGCGCGAGCGATCAATCTGCTCATGATCGTCTCAGGCGTGAGCTACCTGTTGTAACGACTGGACGATCTGACGAACGCCATTGTGGCCGGCCTTCCGCGGCACTAGACGCGCCGCTCGGATCGAGTGCGTAGGGGCGGGGATGGGCGGTGACGTGACTGCCCTGTCCTTCGCTCTCGCGTCCGAAAACGCCGCGCTGCACCAGCGACTGACCACGGCACGGGAAGCCACCCATCGCGAACGGCAGGTCGATTTGATTTGGGTATACTCAAATCAAACTGGCTAAATCGGACGCTGAGGGTAGATTGCGTTGAACAACACGGCGCGACGTCTGCTGCATTGCCGCTGCTGACGCTTGTCACCGCATTTCAGTTTCCATGCTGGCTGATTGGCCGTGAAGGCAAGGAGATTTCGAGGGGATGTGCAAATCGGCTCGGACCGATACGGTGGCCCGTCCTTTGCTCCCGCAGCTAGAGAGTATTCAGGTGCGATCGAGGACCGCGCGCACGTGCGTTCTTGGAACGCGCGCAAGTGCATTTCAACTGCCGGAGGTCAGACAATGATGAGAGCTGATCCTGCCTTCTCTGCCTTAATCGGACGCATCTACGACTGTGCGCTCGACACCATGTTGTGGCCGAATACCTTGGGAGAAATCGCAGAAATCATTCAAGCTTACTTAGCCGATCTGGCGGTTTACAATCCGACCGCGGGCAACAGCAGGATGGCGGCGCAATGGGGTTGGAGCACCGAGTTGCTAGCGCTCGCGCAGGCTAACATTCACCTCAATCCATTGATTCCTATGGGCCTTGTTCATCCACTTCTCGAACCAATGTGCAAAAGTCGCGAACAGTATGTCACTGTCGATGCTTTGCATAGGAGTCTATATTGGCGCCAATGCTTCATCAATCGTGATCATGGAGATTATATTGGCGTTCCGCTAACGCGAGCCTTGACTGAGTTCGGTCATTTTGGTCTTTCGAAAAAATCCAGCTTAGGCGATTTTATTGACGAAGATATTGAATTTGCGCGCGTTATTGCTCCTCATCTCCGCCGCTCTGTGTTGATTTCCGGTATTCTAGGATATCAGCAGGTCGAAACTGGCACTTTGCGCAGTGCCCTCGATGCCCTGACTGCGGCCGCCCTGGTCCTCGATCCCGACGGCCGAATTGTGTTCGGGAATGCCCAGGCACAAGCCGAACTTAAGCGGGCCAGCATCCTGCGCGAGCACCAGGGGCGCTTGGCCGGCGTGAGCACGGACGGAATGCGGCTTGTTGCCAGTCTCAAAGGATCGCAGGGCGGCCGGGGGCGAGACATGCGCGTCGTGGATCGAGGCGAGAGGGTGCTGCACGCTTCATGGATTGCTCTCCAGAAGGTCAGCGAAGCGATGGGTGAGCCGTTTCTGCTTCTGCTGCGCGAGCCGGAAAAAGAACTCGTGACGCCGCTTTCATCAGCGAACACAATCTTTCAGCTCACACCCGGTGAGCTACAAGTACTTGCACAGCTGCTTAATGGTCGCACTTTGGCTGAAACAGGCAAAGTACTAGGCGTTGCTCGCTCCACGGTAAAGACCCATCTCGACGCATTGTTCAGAAAAACAGATACGAAGCGGCAGTCAGATCTATTACGCGTTGTGATTGGGCTTGGGTCGCCTTTGAGGGACAGTCGATAATTACGTCGTCCTCAAGCGCTGAATATCTCGGTCTTCCTCACCGATTTGTGATTAGAGGTCGATTTGCTGTCCGCTAAATGGCGGAGGCTACCCAGCAACGCTTCGCCTAACTTCAAATGCGCCGCAGTAATTTGTATCGCCTGGAGGTATCTCCATGAACACTGCACCGAAATCGGCACTTCGACGCAATTTTCGCTTGGATGCCGCGGCGCTTGTTGTTGCCGCAGCTGCGTTCTGGGCCACAATGCTGATTGTGCTGCCGATCTCTGAGGCCGCAGCCGTCACGAATGGCACTGCGGCGGCATCAACGCCGCTCGTGTTCGTCGGGCCATAGTCAGCCCAACTGATTGATCGGCTGCACCGGAAAGCCAACAGCTCCCGGTGTCTTGCGCTGTAGAGGCCCTGCACCTCGACCGTGGGTTGGGGACGCCCACAACTCAGGTGATCGCTCATGCCTCCGGGATCAGCCCTGGCAGGCCGCTGGATCGCGCTTGACGCGATGCGCGGCCTCGCCGCCCTGCTCGTCGTCCTCTACCACCTGCGCTGGACCTGGCACGGCTACGACCTCCTGCCAGTCCGCCACGGCTTCTACGCTGTCGACTTCTTCTTCGTCCTCTCCGGCTTCGTTATGGCCGCGACCTATGGCGGCGTGCGCACGTCGGGGGATCTCGTCCGATTCGCCCTCAAGCGCGCCGGCCGCCTGCTGCCGCTCCATTTTGCGGTGCTCGCCGCCTTCGTAGCCCTGGAACTGGGCTTCGCTCTGGCCGACCACGCCGGCTTTCCCTCAGGCCGGCTAGTCTTCACGGGCTTCACTGGGGTAGGGCCGCTTCTTGCCCAAGCGACCATGACCTTCGGGCTGATCCCTGGCCTGACATGGATGTGGAACCATCCCTGCTGGTCCATTGCGGTYGAGTTCTGGACCTACATTCTGTTCGGGCTGACCGTGCTGGCACTGCGCCGCGGCCGCCTCGTGGTCTGGTCTGCCTTGTCGTGCGTCGGGCTTGCCGCCGTCGCGCACAGCTCTGAGGGCCTTGCCGCCACTTCCGGCGCGGCGGTCTTCCGCTGCCTGCTGTCGTTCTTCCTCGGCACACTCGTTTATACGGCCTACCTGCGCCTGCGAACTTGTGGGGCGACCCTCGGCACCCACACACAAATCGCGGCGACAGCTCTGGCGCTGACGGTCGCGTCATGCCCATCAAGCGGTGCCGCCTCACTCGTCATTCCGTTCGCATTTGCCGCCATGGTTCTATGCCTCGCCTTCGATGAGGGTGGCTTGGCGCAAGTCCTCGCGGCACGCGTCCTTGGTCGGCTCGGTGAGCTGTCGTTCTCGATCTACCTCGTGCACGTGCCGGTCTGGTTCGCCCTCGAGGGCATGCTGCGGCTGGGCGTTGGAGTTGGAGCGACTTGGCTGCTGCCGGACGCGGCTGCGGTGATCCCAGTGCGGGTGTCGCCTCTGGGCTCGGCGCTCGCCGCGGATGCATTGGTGCTGGCCTATGTCGGGCTTGTGCTCGTCGTGTCGGCTTGGACGAACCGCCGGATCGAAGGCCCAGCGCGGGACTGGAGCCGCCGTGTCGCGGAGCGGATCGGCCGGACCGCCTCCGGTAAGGCTATGCCGCAGGGACTGAGGCCCGGATGGCTCCTGAACCAATTGACCGCCGTGCTGCCAGTGAGGACGTCTCGATGAGCGCCAGCCTGCTCGCTCCGGCCACTCAGGTCTGCGCCTTCGTGTTGGGCTGCGCGTTGATCCACGCCGCTCGCGCGCACGCTGTGGCCATAACGCAGCTGCTCATCGGGGTGGCGGTGGTCGCGGCCGCGCTCGTGCTGATCCAAGCAGCGATGACGTTCGCGCCTAATCCTGATGAGCGCTTCGATGAACTCAGCATTCATGCGGCCCTGTCGCTGCAGGCCGCCTCCAACAAAGGCGACGATCCGGACACGGCGCGATCGCCGTGAAGTAACCAAGTAATCGGTAGACGGGCAACTTGCATCGATATTACGCGGATCGGCAACCTTCACTCGGATTGTGCAGCAAATATGGAATGATACGAAATCGATACTTCAATGATGATAAAAACGCGTTGAGCTTATAAATTTGTGAGAATTAATTTTATATAATATAAGCTGTCGACTTATCATTCTAAGTCACGATATTATAGAATTTTGTCTGACAAAAACTTCGAACAGTTTTATCTGAATGGTGCAATAAGGCTGTAACTTCTATCAGCAATTAATGTCAAGTCTGTAAAACATCTAAATGCACAAACAATATGCATTCGACTATCTCGGAGGCGTCCCATGCGTGTCGTATGTGCAGCTGCCATCACGCTGGTAACACTATCAAATATAGTATGTAGTGGATCCTTCCTGGGCTTGGCGCTGGGACAGGAGATCGCCCCCCTGCAAGTCTCGCCTCCCACGCTCAAGGGCGCAGATCCCGCCGAGTGCATGCAGGCAAACTCGGATTACGAACTCTATGAACTCGGATGACGGTGTCCCCGGGTCGCAGCACCGAGACGAGGCTGTCGGCGACGTAGCTGCGGAAGCGGGCGCCGTTGGTGGCGCCATCGACGAGACTGAGCGCGCACAGGCCGGTGCTGCGCAGGGCGGCTGTGACGGTGGTAGTTTTGTAGTGGCCCTGCGGCACGAGGAGCCGGCACCGCTCACCGCACGGGGCGCGTCCGTAACGGCGGGCCATGTTGGTGGCGGCCGCGGTCTCGTCGAGGAAGACGAGTCTCGTCGAGGAAGACGA
>NZ_JBFULT010000235.1:0-10955 GCF_054049755.1 Bradyrhizobium sp. P5_C11_2 | reverse complement strand
CCGCTGCGTCGTGTGGACGATCGCTCGCTGCGGCGTAACGTTACTGTTCTTTGCGGACCGTCCCGGATATAGGTTGTCGCCCTGTCATCAAATTGTCATGTCATCTTAAATGCTAAAATCAGACGCAACGTCGGCCCGCAAGACTGCGAGTGCGCTGAACGGGAATTTTGTCCCAAAGGACAAGCAGAGGACGCAATACGCCGCGGGCTTCCTCAGGCAGCTGGAACCCGCCGAATCCGGCGCGGAACCGACGCTCATCGAGGGCGCTGCGGTCGATCAGACGCCGTCGCAAAGTGTGACGCCTGCACCAGAACTGTCGGACGGTGGCGCGCGTGTCGCGGCTGAGATCGAATTCAAGCTGCTCGTCGATGCCGACCGCATGGCGCATTTCAACGCTGCGCCGATCATCGCGACGTATGCGCGCAACAGAGGTACGCGAAAGCATCTCAAGTCCATCTACTACGACACGCCGGAGCGGACGCTTCGGCGCAACGGCCTGAGCTTGCGCGTTCGCCAGAGCGGCGCGCGCTTCGTGCAGACCGTCAAGACCGAGGCCGCGGACGATCCGCTGCGCCGCGGCGAGTGGGAGGCGAGCGTCCCCTCGCTAGCGCCGGATCTCGCCCTTGCGATGCCCTTCATTCCCGAGAAGCTTCGCAGCCACCTCGCAGCGCAGCCGCTCGAAGCGGTGTTCAGCGCCGACATTCATCGCCACGCGCGTATCGTCGACCTGCCGTCCGGGACGGTCGAGATCGCTTTCGACCAGGGCGTCCTCACCGCAGGCGACCGGTTGTTGCCGGTGAGCGAGATCGAGCTGGAGCTCAAGGCCGGCAGCGCCAGCACGATCTATGAGATCGCGCTGCGGCTTGCGGAGCACGGGTCGGTGAAGCCCTCGATCCGCAGCAAATCGGCGCGCGGCTTCGACCTTGCCGCCGGCACGCCGCCACCGGTACGCCGGCCGCGAAAGCTTCGCCTCGACCCGTCGGTCGCGCTCGACGAGGCCTTCGCGACGATCCTGCGGTCCTGCTTCCTTCACCTTCTTCAGTCGCTGCCGGCCGCCGAAGACGGCCGCAATCCCGAAGGCGTCCATCAGCTCCGCGTCTCGCTGCGCCGGCTTCGAGCGGCGCTCGATCTGATGCGATCGGCGGGCGCGCTCAGCAATCTCGACGCGCTGCGGTCGGAAGCAAAATGGCTCGCGCAGGATCTGTCCGCTGCGCGCGATTGGGACGTGTTCCAGCTCGAGACGTTGCCGACGATCGCAAAGGCCTGTCCCGCTGTCGGCGGCTTCGACGCCTTGGGCCGGGTTGCGGCCGGGCGCCAGTCGGACGCCTATCGCAAGGCGCATCATGCGCTCGACGATCGCCGCTGTGCCATTTTCCTGATCGGCCTCGGTGGCTGGATCGAAACGCGGGGCTGGCGCAACGACGTCGCCGCCGAAGATCTCGGCGAGCTCGCCGAGCCCGCCGTCAACTTCGCCGAGCGCATCCTGGCCGGGCAATATGCCAAGGTGCTCAAGCGCGGCCGCCGGTTCAAATCGCTCGCGGCCGAGGAGCTGCACCGGGTGCGGCTTGCGACCAAGCGGCTGCGCTATCTCGGCGAGTTCCTGCTGCCGCTGTTCGCGGATCGCAAGTCCGCGAGAAAATTCTCGCGGAGGCTGGCCGGCTTGCAGGAAGAGCTTGGCGCCTTCAACGACATGGCGGTCACCGCATCATTGCTCGATGGCCTCGGAGCCGAGGCGCCCGACAGCGCCACCGCCGCGGCTGCCATTGCCGGCTGGCAGGCCCGCGCATCGGCCGACGTCCAGCCGTCGTTGCGAACCGCATGGCGGGATTTCACCGCCGCGCATGTGCCCTGGTCGCGGCAAGCCCAGCAGGCCTGATCGCGTTCGCATTCCCAAAAAGTTGCGCCCAGCCATTGGGGGATGGCTGGGCGCGCGCGAACCGGTCTGGGACGGGGAGGGGTGGGGATGTGACCGGGTCGCGTGACTCTTTCCTTTAAAACTACTGATCCTTGGCGCTGGCGGTGGAGACCGCCGGCTTGGTATCGCCGAGCGAGACCCAGACGTTGGGATCGCTCTGCGACTGGCGCTTGACGAAGCGGTAGCCGGTCTCCGTCCAGGCAACGACGTTCTCGTTCTGATTGTCGAGAACGAACTCGCCCTTGTCGGTCTTCACCGTCAGCACCGCATGTCCTTCGCCCTTCCTGTCGCGCACGACGGTGATGAGCAGGGCCTCGCGCGGCCATCCGGCATCGATCAGCATCTTGCGCTTCAGCAGCACGTAGTCTTCACAATCGCCGTAACCGTCTGACGGCAGCGACCACTTCTCGATCACGCCCCAGTGCTCCTGGTCGGTCAAAGGCTTCACGGTCTCGTTGACCCAGCGATTGACCTTGATCAGRTCGCGCCATGCGGCCTGCGACATCACGATGTCGCGCGGCTGCGTCGGCCCGCCCTGACACTGAGCGGCATTCTCCGAACAGAACTCGACCCAGCCGATCGGCGCACGCGTGGTGTCGCCGAGGCTCGCGTAGAGCAGGCGGCTCTCGCCGGCCTGCGCTGTCGCGCCGATCCCGAAGAGCAGCGCGGCAAGCGCCAGCCCCTTCCCCTGTCCCCTGAAGTCGAACATCGTGGCCCCCGTTTCTTGTTGGGACCAGATTTCGCACGGAGCTTTTGAGTTGCCGCTAAGTCGACCAAGTCAAGTCGAGACGAATGCAAGTAAAACAAGCGGCGAATTCGATCTATACTTGAATCGAATTCGAGTAAAATTCGATATGACTGCAATTGATTCAAATTGGAGGGATTAACGCGGAAACGCTGGCGGAACCGCTGTTTCCGCGTGTGGGAGGCCGCGCGTTAACCCGCACCGGGCCGTCGCCACGCGCGAAAAAGGCGGCATCCGTCGCGCGGAGGCCGCCTTGAGGCTGGAAATATAGGGGTTTTTGCAGCGTTCCCGCTTTACCGCGCGGTAACGCTCTCTTCGAGTGTCTCGATCGGCTGCGCGTGGACGAACTCAAGCGCGAAGCCGTCTTCGAGGTTTCGGACCACGCGGCCCTGGACCCGGCCGAGCAGAACCGTCGATTTCAGCGGCGGCCGGTTCTCCGCGGCAATCGCCGCGCCCGACAGCGACAGGTCGATGATGCGGCAGGTCATCTTGGTGCCGTCCTCGAGCGTYAGCACCGCAATTGGATTGCGCGGCACGATACGGTCGTGGCGGCGGTCCTCCGGCAGGTTGAGGATGTCGCGGTTGGCGAGCCAGGTCAGCTGGGCCGCGAGCTTGTCGCGCTTGCGCGGCGTCGCGCCCACCGTCATGGCGAAGCCGTTGTCGATGATCCGGGTGATCTTGCCCTCGACGCGGCCGATATGGTCGAGATAGGCGACCACGCGGTCGCCGACATTGCCGATGCCGGGTGCCAGCAGCGCCAGCCCCCCCGGCGACATGTTGATCACCTGACAGGGGAATTCGCGGCGGTCCGGCAGCATGTAGCGGCCGAGCAGGTGGACTTTCACCCGCTGGAAACGCCGACGTTCCTCGGCGGCCGGAAGAAATTTTTTGTTCGCCAACGCCATTTTCACTACCCGACCCCCCGCCCGGGCGGAGTCCAGGACGACCCTAAGGCGCATAGGGTTAATGCTGCGTTATGATTTTGCGCGACGATCACGGACAGACACAATGCGCACGAAAAACCACATCAGCGGCGGGCAGGCCAGGACGGCGAGGGCGCCCAGGTCGAGGGCGACGGCGGCAGTTCCGCTCCCCTTGGCCAGCCGTCCCGCCACCGCCGGCCCCAGCATCATCGCGGCATAGAAGACAGTGTAGAACACGCCCATGCCGATCGCCCGGGTCTCCGGGGCGAGCACGCGAGCGGCCAGGCTCATGATCGGGCCGGCCGGATGGCCGCCGACCAGGCCGATCAGGATGAGGATCGTGATCACCGCATCGGTCCGGGGCAGCCAGGCCAGCAGCAGGGCCACCGTGAGGCTTGCCGCGATCGCCAATATCAGCGGCCGTTTGAACCGATCGGCGAGATAGCCGCCGGCCGGCACCGAGATCACCGACAGCCACATCACGAGGCTGATGGCCGAACCTGCCGCGGCAATGCTCCAGCCCCGTTCGGCCAGCAGCGTCGGGCCGAACGAGAAGATCATGGCGAAGCCGACATTATAAAGGCCCCAGATCAGGCCCGCGACGATCACCGCCAGTAGCGCCAGGGGATCAAGACGCGCCGAGCCCGCGGTCGCAGCGCCCGTCGCCGGCGGCGGCTGGTAGAACATGATCAGCACAATGCCGATCGCGGTCAGCGCGCTGGCCGCCATGAACACGGCGCCCGCGCCATAGGCGGTGCCGATCGCCGGCAGAACCAGCAGCGAGACCCCAAGGCCCGCCGGCCAGGAGTTGACGAAGATCGCCATCGCGGTCGCGATCTCCTTTCCGGCAAACCAGTCGGTGGCCATCTTGGTGAGCTGTACCGTCAGCAGCACGCCGCCGACGCCCGAGGCGAGGCGGCCCGCTATCTGCCAGCCCCAGTTGTCGGTTGCGGCCATGACGAGACTGCCGGCCGTCATCAGCAGCAGCGCCGCGATGGTCGTCGGCTTGTCGCCAAGGGTGCGGCCGATCGCGCCGCCCGGCAGCGCCAGCACGACGCCCGGCGTGAAATAGAGCCCGATCAGGATGCCGATATCGGCGAGCCCAACGCCGAAGGTTTGTTGCAGCAGCGGCGCGACCGCCGCCACGCTCTGGAACTGGAACGCAATGGTGAGGCGAACGAAAAACAGGATCGCAAGAATGGTCCAGCGATTGCGCAATGCCTCATCCCCCAGCCATCGCCGCGAGCCTGCGGTGGCGAAATGCCGGTGTCAACCTGTTCGGCAGAGCAGCTGGATCATGCCTTCTTCGCCGCGCGCTGATTGAGCAGAAGCAGCAGCGCCAACAGCACCGCGGCCGACAGGCCGAGCGACCAGTGAATGCCGATCGCCGCGCCGAACAGGCCCACGGTGATGCCGCTGAACGCCCGCATGCCCAGCCCCGCCATGTTGTAGAGGCCGACGACGCGGCCGCGGATGTCGTGCGGCGCGTTCAACTGCACCAGCGCCTGCGCCATGGTGTTGAACGACAGCTCGAAGAAGCCTGCGAAAAACAGCAGCACGATCGCAACCGGATAGATCCGCACCGAGGCGAAGCCGAGCAGCGCCACGCTCCACAGCATCGCGAGCATGATCGCGGTGCGTGGCGTGCCCTTCAGCCGTCCCCAGGATTCCAGCGCGATGCCGGCGAGCAGCGCGCCGCCGGCGTCGGCCGCGAGCAGCACGCTGTAGGACACGCCGGGATCGCCGTGGCCGAGATCGCCGGCAAAGCCCGGCATCTGGGCGTGATAGGCGTTGCCGATCATGAACGAGGTGAGGCCGGCGAGCCACGTCATCGCGGTCAGCACCGGCTGCGTGCCGATGGCGCGGATGGTCAGCATGATGTCGGCGAGGCCGCGCACCGCGAAGCGCCGCGCAGCTAAGCTCTTGTCGCGCACCGGCGCCCAGAACAGCCAGAGCAGCATCGGCAGGTAGAACAGCGTGTTGAAGATGATGCCGTGCGAGGTGCCGAGCGTCAGCATGATGATTCCGCCCACCGCTGGTCCCACCAGGATGCCGAGATAGCGCGCCATCGCGTTCAGCCGCACCGCGCTCGGCAGGTCGGCCGGGCCGACCAGATCGTAGAGCAGCAGCTGGTTCGGCGTCTGCCACAGCACGCCGGCGCAGCCATGGATCACCAGCAGCAGCATCGCGTGCCACATCTGGATCGTGTCGGTGATGAAGAAGAAGCCCCAGCCGGCGGAAGCCGCGATGAACAGCAGCATGCCGCATTGGATGATGCGGCGCGGATCGAACCGGTCGGCAAGCCCGCCGACCGCGACCGAGAACAGCAGGAACGGCAGCCAGTGCGACAGCACGGCAAACCCCCCGAGTGTCGGCGAATGGAATTTCTGGAACACCACCCAATAGCTGATCACGTGCTCGATGTTGTCGGCCATCATCGCCAGCACATAGGCGATGAACTGGAGCCGGTACGGCACCGACTTCATCGCCGCGAATGAGCCGGACGCGACCACGGGATTTTGGGGAAGGGGGTTCAAGCGATCACCTGGGTGGGACTTCATCCGGCCATTACACGGTCGCAGGTGGACGCTCAATACATTTGGGCGTGCTTGAGCACCTGCCATGCACTGGTGCTACAATTACCGCCATCATCCTGAGGTGCGCGCTCTTGCGCGCCTCGAAGGTTGCGCTGCAAGCGCCTGTGGCCCATCCTTCCAGGCTTCTCCTTGCGATGCAGATGCATCGCAAGGCTCGCACCTCAGGATGACGGCGGTGAATGTGGCGGCGCCGTAGCCCGGATGAGCGAAGCGATATCCGGGGCCGCTGCTTCCCGCATATCGCTTCGCTCATGCGGGCTACGAGACCGCAGCTTGGCACGATCACGCATCTCACATACGCTTCGCCTCAGCCCGCACCAATCAATCATAACAGACGGGCAGCGAGGACACACCATGGAGCACATCCGCGTCTGCACCCACGCAGGACCGGGCACCGAACCCGTCATCCGCACCGTGCCGTGGCCGAAGGTCGGCCGGAAGGGTGCGTTGATCAAGATCGGCGCTTGCGGCGTCTGCGGCACCGATCTGCATATCCTGAAAGGACATTGGCCGAAGCCGCTACCCTGGCCATTCACGCTCGGCCACGAGCTCGGCGGAATCATCGTCGAATGCGGCGAGGAATTCACCGAAGACTTCATGAGCAGGCCGCTTAAGATAGGCTCGAAAGTGATGATCCCGCCGCTGATGCCCTGCGGCCGCTGCTACTACTGCATCCATTATCCGCAGACCGCCAACAAATGCCTGACGCCGGTCTATTACGGCCGCTATCTCGGCTTCGACAAGCCGCCGCACATGTGGGGCGGCTGGGCCGAATATGTCTATGTCGATCTCGACATGCTGCCGGGCACCAAGATCTACAAATTGCCCGACGACATGTCGCTGCGGCTGGGCGCGCTGTCGGAGCCGCTGACCTCCTGCATCCGCGCCTTCAACCGCGCCAGCCGCGCCGGCGGTTTCAGCTGGGGCGACACGGTGGTGATCCAGGGCTCGGGCCCGATCGGCATTCTGGCGGTCGCCGCCGCGCAGGAGATGGGGGCAGGGCGCGTGATCTGCGTCGGCGCGCCGGAACAGCCGCGGCTCAAGCTGGCGCGTGAATTCGGCGCGGAGGCGACGGTGAACATCGACGAGCTGAAGTCGCCCGAGGCGCGCATCGCGCGCGTGCGCGAGATCGTCGGCCATTTCGGCGCCGATCTCGTGATGGATTGCTCGGGCCATCCGACCGCCGGTCCCGAAGGCATCGAGATGCTGCGCGACGGCGGCACCTATGTCGAGATGGGCCAGTTCACTGACGCCGGCTCGATCGACACCTCCTGGCACCGCATCTGCACCAAGGACCTCAACGTGCTGGGCTCCTGGGGCTTWACCGGCAACGATCTGCCGCTCGGCGTCGACATGCTGTACCGGACCCGCGACAAATATCCCTGGCTGAAGATGCAGACGATCTATCCGTTCACGGAAGCGGGCGTCGCGCAGGCGGTGAGCGACGCGATGGCGATGAAGACGGTGAAGTCGACGATCGTGCCGTGGCCGGAATTGGTGGAATAGATGATGTCGTCCATTCCGTCCGATCTCGCCGCGTTTCTGGTCGAAGCCAAGCGGCGCACCTATGCGGGGCTGGACGACGACGCGACCGTGGCCGCGCCGTTGCTCGCGAGTTCAAAACAGCTCGAGCATCGCGCGGCGCCCTATGCCTATCGCGATATCTATTTCGGGATGGGATTCTTCGTCGGGCAGGAGACGGTGTCGCGGGATGACCGCGTCATCTGGTCGATGAGCTACAGCGRTGGCGCCTGCACGGAGATCACGGATCGGGACATCTTTCTTGCGATCTACAAATTCCTGCGGCAGGCGCTGCTGGGCGTGCACATCGAGGAGCCGTACCGGGGGCCGCGTCTGTTCGAGCGAGCGGGCATGGTCTACCGCAACGAGGTGAAAGGTTCGCTCGATCGCTTCCACGGCCTCGAGACGATCGCGCGGCATGATGGCACACCGCTCTACGAGCTGCGCTATAGTGGCGGCCTGCTGCGATAATTCTTGAACTTGTAGCCTGGATGGAGCGAAGCGTAATCCGGGGCCGCCGGTCCCGCATTCCGCTTCGCTCCATGCGGGCTACGAGGCGGAGTGTGGAATGAAGGACGAGATGACAAGCGAACAGACACCCGACCCAATCCGGCGCGCCCGCTCCCCGTTCAGCGCCATTCGCGCCATCGACTACACCGTCATTTTCGTGCGCGACATGAGCGCGATGCGCCGCTTCTACGAGGACGTCCTCGCCTTTCCGCTGCTGCGTGAGCTCTCGCCGAACTGGATCGAATACGGCCTGGGCGGCAACACGCTGGCTCTGGCGAAGCCGGGCCGGACCGCCGCCGACGCGCCGATCCCGCTCGGCACCGCCTCGCTGCAACTGGCCTTCAAGGTGTCCGCGGCCGAAGTCGATCAATGCGCCGACGAACTCGTGCGGCGGGGTGTGGCGCTGCTGTCGCCGCCGACGAACCAGTCCTTTGGCCACCGCACGCTGTTCTTCCGCGACCCCGACGGCAATCTGCTGGAGGTGTATGCGGAGATCTAAGGGCGGCGCGCCGCCAGCTTCAGCCGGCCTCGTTCCCCACCACCGTCGTGAAAATCCGCCGCTTTGGCGCAAAATCCCGCTATATGCAGCAAAACGGCCCCAAAACTCTGGATGTAGTGGGTCGGGCTGACGGTAAGCTTATTCTCGATGGCGCCAAAGCCATGCGTCATAGGCATGGTGATTTGCCTGGGCTTGGCGTAAAGAGCATCCAAATCAAATCACCACGCGTGCGGCCGAACCATTTGCCGCGTACGCAGCTTCAGGTCGCGCGGCTCGACGTTCCGCGCCTGGACCAACCAAGGTTTTCCATCTCGTGTCATTCCCGACCCTAAGTCCGCCGCTCGCCCGAGCTTTGGCCGAGCGCAACTACGATTCACTGACCCCCGTTCAGCTTGCGRTGCTCGCCGATGAAGCCGTCGACCGCGACCTCCTGGTCTCGGCCCAGACCGGCTCGGGCAAGACCGTTGCCTACGGATTGGCCATCGCAAGAAATCTGCTCGGCGACACCGAGCGGTTTGAACGCGCAGGCGCACCGCTGGCCTTGATCGTCGCGCCGACCCGCGAGCTCGCCTTGCAGGTCCATCGCGAACTCGCCTGGCTTTATCAACATGCGGAGGGGCGCGTCGTCTCCTGCGTCGGCGGCATGGATCCGCGCCGCGAGCAGCGCGAGCTGGCAGCGGGCGCCCACATCGTCGTCGGCACCCCCGGTCGGTTGTGCGATCATTTGCGCCGCGGCCGCCTCGACATTTCGGAATTGAAGGTTGTCGTCCTCGACGAGGCCGATGAAATGCTCAATCTCGGCTTTCGCGAGGACATGGAGTTCATCCTCGAGACCACGCCGGAGACGCGGCGCACCTTGCTGTTCTCGGCGAYGTTTCCGCGCGGCATCGTGGCGCTGGCCAAGCAGTATCAGCAGCAGGCGTTTCGGATCGAGGTCGCGGGCGACGAGGGCGGTCACGCCGACATCGAGTATCGCGCCATCCGCGTCGCGCCCGGCGACGTCGAGCACGCGGTCGTCAACGTGTTGCGCTTTTTCGAGTCGCCGAGCGCGCTGGTGTTTTGCAACACGCGCGATGCGGTCAGGCATTTGCAGGCAGCACTGCTGGAGCGCGGTTTCTCCGTGGTGGCGCTGTCCGGCGAATTGACCCAGAACGAGCGCACCCAGGCGCTTCAGTCGTTGCGGGATGGACGTTCCCGCGTCTGCGTGGCGACTGACGTCGCCGCCCGCGGCATCGACCTGCCGAGCCTCGACCTCGTCATTCATGCGGATCTGCCCAATGACGCGGAGGTCATGCAGCATCGCTCGGGCCGTACCGGTCGCGCCGGCCGGAAGGGCGTCAGCGTCCTGCTGGTGCCGCCGGCACGACGGCGGCGTGCGGAGCTGTTGCTGAATCTGTCCGGCATCGACGTGGTCTGGGGGACCGCGCCGCAGGCGGAGGAAATCCGCAAGCTCGATCACGAGCGCATGCTGAAGGACGCGCTGTTCGCCGAGGAGACGACCGCCGACGATCTGGTGCTGGCGCAGGCATTGCTGGCCGAGCGGTCTCCCGAGGATATCGCCGCGGCGCTGGCGCGGCTTTATCGCGCGCGGCTGCCGTCGCCCGAAGACATTATCGATCCCGGCGAGCGAAGCGGCCGGCCGCGCGACGATCGCGGTCGCGACAATTTCCGGGCCTCCAGCGGCGATGATCGTTCCGAAAGGCCCCGGCCCAAATCGGGGAAATCGTCGTCGAAACACGGCATGGCGGAGGGCAGCGTCTGGTTCCGCGCCAACATCGGACGAAAAAAGAACGCGGAAGCACGCTGGCTGTTGCCGATGATCTGCCGCCGTGGCGGCATCGACAAGGGCGACATCGGCGCCATCAAGATCATGGACACCACGACCGAGTTCGAGATTTCCGAGCGGGTCGCGGACTCCTTCGCTGCCAAGATCAAGCGTCCGGACAAGGAAGACAATATCCGCCTCGAACCGATGGCGGATGCGCCGCAGGGCCAGGCGCCGTCGGAGAAGCGGCCGCACGCGCCTCGGCGCGAAGCCGGCGAGGCCCGTGACGGTGCGCGTCGAAGCGATCACGCCCGTGACGCGCGGGGACCGAAGCATCGCGACAAGCCGCACGGCGCAAGCGGCCCGAAATTCGGCGATGCGCCCGCGTTCGGAAAGAAAAAGAAGTACGGCGACAAGCCGGGTCAGGCAACCGAGTGGCCTGTGAAGGGCGCACCCGGCAAGAAGGCAAAGAAGAAGCAT
>NZ_JBFULT010000234.1:0-10987 GCF_054049755.1 Bradyrhizobium sp. P5_C11_2 | reverse complement strand
TCAGCACCTCGGCATCGTCCTTCGACACGCTCTTCGGCGGGATCCGCGCCATCGAGGCGATCGTGGTCTCGATCTCCTTGATGCCGATGGTCTTCTTGCGCTTGTTCTCGGCGACCAGCATCTGCGCCGCGCCGGATTCGTCGATCACGTCGATCGCCTTGTCCGGCAGCTTGCGGTCGTGGATGTAGCGCGAGGAGAGCTGCACCGCGGCCTCGATCGCCTCATTGGTGTACTTCAGCCGATGGTAGTCCTCGAAGTACGGCTTGAGACCCTTGAGGATCGCGATCGCGTCCTCGACCGTGGGCTCGTTGATGTCGATCTTCTGGAAGCGCCGCACCAGCGCGCGGTCCTTCTCGAAGTGCTGGCGGTACTCCTTGTAGGTCGTCGAGCCCATGCACCGAATGGTGCCCGAGGCGAGCGCCGGCTTGAGCAGGTTCGAGGCGTCCATCGCCCCGCCCGACGTCGCGCCCGCACCGATCACGGTGTGGATCTCGTCGATGAACAGGATGGCGTTGGGATGCGCCTCGAGCTCCTTCAGCACCTGCTTCAGGCGCTCCTCGAAGTCGCCGCGATAACGCGTGCCCGCGAGCAGCGTGCCCATGTCGAGCGAGAATACGGTGGCAGCCGCGAGAACTTCCGGCACCTCGCTGTCGACGATGCGCTTGGCGAGGCCCTCCGCGATCGCGGTCTTGCCGACACCGGCCTCGCCCACGAACAGCGGATTGTTCTTCTGCCGGCGGCACAGCACCTGGATCGCGCGGTTGATCTCGGAATTGCGTCCGATCACCGGATCGATCTTGCCGTCACGCGCCTTCTTGTTGAGGTTGACGCAATAGGTCTCGAGTGCCTCGCCCTTCTTCTTGGCGTCCTCGTTGCCCTTGGTCTCGGTCTCCTCGTCGACGCCGCGCACCGGGCGCGCCTCGGAGACACCCGGCCGCTTGGCGATGCCGTGGCTGATGTAGTTGACCGCGTCGTAGCGCGTCATGTCCTGCTCTTGCAGGAAATAGGCGGCATGGCTTTCGCGCTCGGCGAAGATCGCGATCAACACGTTGGCGCCGGTCACCTCTTCGCGACCGGAGGACTGCACGTGGATCACCGCGCGCTGAATCACGCGCTGGAAACCGGCGGTCGGCTTGGCGTCGTCGGCGCCGTCCGTCACCAGATTCTCGAATTCGGTCTCAAGATAATTGACGAGGCTCGTGCGGAGCTTGTCGAGATCGACGCTACAGGCGCGCATGACCGCGGCTGCATCGGAGTCGTCGATCAAGGAGAGCAAGAGATGCTCGAGCGTCGCGTATTGGTGATGACGCTCGTTTGCGATCGCCAGCGCACGATGCAGGGATTGTTCAAGGCTTTGAGAAAAAGTCGGCATTCGCGTCCTCTATGGCCCCCACCATCATGATCGCCATCGCCCGGTCAGGCAACAACAACCTTTGTCACATATAGTTATACAAGATCGCGGCGAAAGACCGGTTCCGCGACTCGGCGGCTACACACCTGCGGCATTTTCAATGCAAAACCCGTTCCGATTTGGGCGGGGTCGGCGCCGATGCTGATTTTCGCAGGTTTCCCGGTCCGGCGCGCATCGCGCAGACGTCACGCGACAATCACACTGCGACATGCACAGGAGCCGGCTTCGAACGCGCCTTGACGAGGCCTACTTCTTTTCCATCACGCATTGCAGCGGATGCTGGTGCTTGCGGGCGAAATCCATCACCTGCGTCACCTTGGTCTCGGCAATCTCGTAGGTGAACACGCCGCACTCCCCGATGCCGTGATGATGGACGTGCAGCATGATCTTGGTCGCAGCCTCGACGTCCTTCTGGAAGAACTTCTCCAGCACATGAACGACGAATTCCATCGGCGTATAATCGTCGTTCAGGATCAGCACGCGATACAGGTTCGGCCGCTTGGTCTTCGGCTTGACCTTGGTGATGACGGACGTGTTCGGAGCGGAGGGGCCGCCGGAACGGTTCTCGTCATTGCTCATCCGAGGAGCGTGGGCGGCGGCCGCCGCGGACAGGTCGAGTCTGGAAGACAATTGCAGCATGGCTCAGGCGTTCAATTCCCCACGGAAGCGTATGACGGTCCACCGCGCAGCCCCGCTTCGGAGCTTCGCGCAGGCGCGCCGCCTTATTGGATCGCCGCTTCCAACCGGTCCGGTCCAAAGCCGCATCGGCTTCACCGAATATGGGCCCGCCCCCGGCTCCCCGCAAGCGTGCAAAGCTCGACCGATGCGGCCACGGCGGTCCCGATTCCCGGTCCGGGCGATCCTCGCCGAGGTTAGTCAATCCGAACCGATTTGACAAAAAATTCGATCCCGACGGTTTAGAACGTATTGACCAGGAACCCGCCCTTGGCCGCGACGGTCTCGCGGGGTGCCTCCGGTGTTCTACGGTCCGATTGACCTGGCGCTCATCTCGAGCGGTGCTGCAATATTGTGCGAGGGGCACCGGCAAGTTTTATCCGGTGACGTCGGCGACCCTGCTCGGCGCGCGAGGACACGGCATCTTGTCGTCGAAATTGCGCGTGGCGCGGCGACGGATTGCTCGGTCGCAAACGAAAAAAAGCCCGGCTGGTTCAGCCGGGCTTTTTGATTCCAGGAGTCCGCAGGGTTAGTGGGCGGCCGGGGTGAACTTCGACACGATGGTCTCGACCGGCTTGAAGGCCTGCTTGGCGAGATCGCTGTAGAGGCCGGCGATCTTCTGCGATTCCGCAACGAAGGTCTCGTAGGCCGAGCGGGCGAAATCGGTCTGCGCTTCCATCGCCTTGTCCAGCGACTTCACGCCGGAAAGCTTCTCGACGAAGGACTTGGTGTCTTCGAACGACTTCTTGGTGTAGTCGCCATAGGCGCTGGCGATCGCCTGGAGGCCGTGCTGCACCGAGGTCGCGGAAGCAACGCACTGCTCGAACTGCTCTTTGCCGTAGCTCTGAAAGTCTTCAACCTTGAACATCTCGGAATCCTTTTTCCCTGGCTTTCGTCGGGAAGCCCCGGCTCCCTGACACTGCCCATAATTAGTGCAACGCACAAAAAAGTCAAGAATTTTGTGCGACGCACAAAAAGAAGGTGCAAGTTGCGACGATTCCCGGAGTTTCCCGCAAGGGTTCCTTAAGCTTTTGGAAACCGCGGCCCCCTACCCTGATTCCCTGGACGTGTTCACCTATCGCAGGCGGTCAAAAGCCGTTTGAGAACATCACCTTAGCCAGAATAGCGGCTCAGGTTCAACGTCCCCCGCGGCGAGCACCGGCGGAGGGACAGCCTGGGCAGGTAATGATCCCGGGTCCGCAGGGCACAATTTCGCCTCACGGGCCGGTGATCAAGTCAGAAACGGGGACGGGGTTTCATGCTTCGTAAAAACTTGTCTTCCTCGCGCTTGGCGCGGGTTGGGGTTTTCGGGCTTCTTACGATCACCACCGCAGTCATCTTCACCACCGATGCTGCGGAGGCGCGGCGCCACCGGCGTCATTACGCGCACCACCGGGTGCAGCGCGATGTGTCCGAGAGCTCCAGCCCGAAATTCGCGTCCATCATCGTCGACGGCAATTCCGGTGCGGTGCTTCAGTCGAACAGCCCCGACGGGATCCGCCATCCCGCCTCGCTCACCAAGATCATGACGCTCTATCTGCTGTTCGAGCGTCTCGAGTCCGGCAAGATGAAGCTCGACACCGAGATGCCGGTGTCGCAGCACGCCGCCGATCAGGATCCGACCAAGCTGAATCTGCGTGCCGGCCAGACCATTCGCGTCGAGGACGCGATCAAGGGTCTCGTCACCCGCTCCGCCAACGACGCCGCCGTGGTGATCGCGGAAGCGATCGCCGGCGACGAGGATGACTTCGCCCAGATGATGACGCGCAAGGCGCGCTCGCTCGGCATGTCCAGGACGGTCTACCGCAATGCCAACGGCCTTCCCAACGACGAGCAGGTCACGACCGCGCGAGACCAGGCCACGCTCGGGCGCGCCATCCAGGAGCGCTTCCCGCGCTACTACCGCTATTTCGCGACCTCGACGTTCAACTGGCGCGGACAGTCGATCCGGAATCACAATCACCTGCTCGGCAATGTCGAGGGCGTCGACGGCATCAAGACCGGCTACACCCGCGCCTCCGGCTTCAACCTCGTAACCTCGATGCGCCGCGGCAACCGCCATCTGATCGGCGTGGTGCTGGGCGGCCGCAGCGGCGGCTCGCGCGACGCCATCATGCGCAACCTGCTCGCGGAGAATCTCGAGAAGGGCGCATCGACCCGCACGGTCGCCGCGATCACCGAGCGCAGCGGCTCCGACGCCAGCACCGACGTCGCCGATGCATCGGATACCCCGGCCCGCCCTGCTCCGCAGGTCCAGGCCGCCGCTGCCCCTGCTCCGGAAACAACCGCGCCGCGTCCCGCCTCGCGCCTGTCGGCGCTTGCGGCTGCGACCGCCGCGATGCCGCCGGCGCAGGCCAAGCCTGAGGCCAGGGCCGACGCCCGGCCGGCCGAAGCCAAGATCGAGCCCGCCCCGCTCACCAGCGGCGTCATCTCGAGCCAGCCGCTCTCCATCATCCCGGGCTCGTCCGAGCCGATGAAGCCGGTCCGGGTCAAGACGGTTCAGGTCAAGGCCGGCACCGTGAAGGTTGCCTCGGCCGCCCCGACGCAGACCCCTCCGCAGGTCACCAGTACCGTTCAGTCCCGCTCCGATGTCGCCGAAACGTCCGGCGCCGTCGTCGCGCGGGCAGACCTCATCAACAAGCCCGAGGCCATGAGCCAACCGGAAGCGCCGAAGGCCGAGATCGCCCGCACCGAGCTGCCGCGGCAGCCGGCGGGCTTCGGCACCGGCAACGGCGTCCTCGGCGTGCTGCCGGTCACAACCGCCGCCGCTCCCGCCCCGGCGGCTCCGAAGCTCGCCTCCGCCGATCCGGCGCCACAGCCGATCCAGATGAGCGCCACCACCCGGCCGGTCGTCACCCACAGCGGCTGGATCGTCCAGGTCGGCGCGCTCGAGAGCGAGAGCGAAGCCCAGCAGCGCATCGACGCCGCGCGCAGCTCAGCCCGCGGCCTGCTTAGCAAGGCCGATCCGTTCACCGAGCCGGTCCTCGCCAAGGACAATCGCAAGCTCTACCGCGCCCGCTTCGCCGGGCTCGAGCGGGACCAGGCCGAAGCGGTCTGCCGCGCCCTCAAGCGCGCCGACATCTCCTGCATCACCGTCCGCAACTGATCTCATCCACCGTTCCGACGAAAATGCCCGCCCCTCGCGGGCATTTTTGTTTTCGGGACGCCGCGACGCAAAGTCAGTTCGGCAACAACCTCTCGTCAAGGATTTACGGTTAAAACTTTACGCAATGGATCGACCACGCCGGCAACGGCGGGCATCGGGGCGACGGCAGACAGAGCAAGCGGAGGTCACGCGGTACGAGCGTTTGTAGCGTGGTGCCGGAGTTAGCCGTTATGCGTGCGAAGCAGAGTATCCTTGGCCTCGTTTACCCGGGCAGCGAGGTACGTCGAGCCCCCCTGGTCGGGATGCAGTTTCTTCATCAAGGATTTGTGGGCCCGGCTGATGTCGTCGCGCCCCGCCCCCGGCTGCAAGCCAAGGATCTGATAGGCTTCCTCCGCCGTCATTTTGCCGCTCGCCACCGTGCGGCGCTGCCCCCCTGCCGCGTCGCCCTGCGCGTTCTGACGCCAAGCGGGAAACCGGCGGTCCAGATAGCTTTCAAGTAAGGCCACGCTCTCGGCGTCGAACGTCGGGACCATCGCCAGCAGCCCGGCGAGATCGAACTCGTCGAGATTGCGCCCGGCGTGAGGCCCGGCGACGATCTGGCCCGCGAGCTGGCCAGAATCGTGGTCGAGCCGCATGTCGAGGAATTGCGAGCGCACGCGCGAGACCTGCCCGGACGAGCGCGCCGCGCCGCCGCCGAACAGCCCGCCGATATTGCCGAAGCCGGAGTTTGTCAGCGGTGTCCAGCCGAGCAGGCCGGCGCCGAATATCCCGAGCGGGATTGCCACCGCCAGCTCGCCCCGCAACCCCGTGAACGCCGCGACCGCCAGCGCCACCACGCCGCCACCGAACTTGATGGTGCGCGCCAGCACCGCCGGATTGGCGGAGCGGAACATCTGGAGCAGCAGATAGAGCGTGATAACGGCGACGGCGCCGGCAAGCAGAGTCATGGCCCGTATATAGTCGCCTCGCGCCCAAAAAGCATGCCGCCGTATCCCGCCGGGCGAATCCGCCTCACTTGATCTGGTCGATCAGCTTCGCCGCGCCGCGCGTCGTCCTCGCCAATTTCAGCAGCGCCTCGCGGCCGCCGGCCGCATAGGCCGCAGCCGCGCGCAGGAGGTCGCGCAATTGGGCCGCAGCGCCAGGATCGAACCGGCACCAGGCACCGCCGGTCAGGCGCGCGATCTCGCGAAACGCGTGCTCGGCGACGTCGTCATGGCCTTCCTGAAACAGGAACACGGGCACCTTGAGCATGCCGAGCTCGCCGGCCTTGGCGCAGAGCTCGTCGACCTTTTCCTCCATGGCGTCGCCGACGAAGACCACGGCGCGCACGCCCGAATCGACCGCCTCGCGCCGCGCCTCGCTCAGCACCTTGCCGATCTGGGTGTCGCCCCCGCGGCAGTCGATCTTGCCCATCAGCGTCGCGAGCTTGGCGCTGTCGGAGATCCAGCCTGTGGCGCGGCACTCGTTGAACCCGCGGTAGTAGACCAGCCGGATGTCGAGACTGCCGATTGCCGCCGCCTCGCGGAACATGTCCGCCTGGAGCGCGCAGGCCATGTCCCAGGTCGGCTGCCGGCTCATCGTTGCGTCCAGCGCGAAGATCAACCGCCCGTTCGCGCCGGGCGCATGCGGTGACAGCGCGCGGGCCTTGGCGACGAAGGCCGCGATATCCTCCGAGGTCGAGGTCTTGGCCTGTGGCAGCGCGCCGCCTGTCTGCGAGACGGCATCGCGGCCACGCGGTTTGATAGGTTCGCCCGACATCCTGCTCGCACCCTGCGTGAACGGCTAATGTGGTTTGCGCGCACTGCCTGGTCAATGAGCAAAGCCTCCGCAGGCGGGCGCCGGCGGAGGCTTTGACGATCTATTGCTGACGATGAGTGAAGCGTCAGCTCTTGGGAAGCATCAGCTCTTGGCAGGCGCCATCAGCGCGACCGGCCCGGGCTCGAGAATCTTGGGCGCGGACGAGCCGGTGTCGACCGGCGACACGTCGCTGTCAGTCGCGCTCAGGAACCTGTCCAGCATTCCCTGGATCGAGTTCTTCGCATCGTCCGGACCGGTGTCACGCATGTCGTTATGCTGGAAGTCCGTCTTCACGACCTGAATTCCGGCCTTCTCGCACTCCTCGTCCGTGGGGATCACACCCGGATCGGTCTTGAATTGCGGGTCCTTGGAACGGAACGACAGGATCTTGAACTTGCCGGCGGTGACGAAGGGGACGCGGAGGTTATCCAGCGTGACGACCTTCTTGACCTCGTCCGGATACTGCTTGGCGAAGTACATCGTGATGTCGCCGCCCATGGAGTGACCGACCATCGTCACCTTCTCGTAGTCGGCGTTGGGCTGAACCTTCTTCATCTCCTGCATCGCCAGATGGATGTTGGCGACGCCGCGCAGGATCTGCGGCAGCCGGCCGACATAGAGCTCGCCGGGCTTGGTCACCATCGGAGGATCGGTCGGCAGATCATGCTGCGGGCTGACGACGAGATAGCCGCGCGCAGCGAAAATGTTGGCGAGGAAGCCGTACTCGGTGTTCTTGACGGTGTTGCCGTGATTGATCACGGCGACCGGCATCGTGATCATGCCGGCATTGGCCTGCATTTCCTTGTCGCGACGGATCGCGATGTCGACAGGCACGGGACGGTTGTCGCGCGAGGCGTCGTAGAAGGTGATGGTCTCGTGCCTGATCGCCCACTTGCTCGCCGTGAAATAGGCGACGCCGCAGAGGGCACCAACTGAAACCAGAACGGCAATTCCACGCTTCATTTTCGTCCTCAGCCTTCAGGCTCTTGCGGCCTGATCCCTGTTGAAAATCGTGTTCTTCGGGGCTCTACGACCCCGCTGCGCCTATTCCCTAATATATGTCACAGCCGCGTGACAGGAAGGCCAAATATTGTGAACTGGCAGCCCTTTCATTGTGCGCCGCACTCGTTTCTTGGGCATCCTCCTCTCATACGGCTACGTCAGGGTGCAGGCCACCATCGGACGCAACCCGTCGTGATCTGGTTCAATTTCGCGGTAAACATAGGGTGAAAACGGCTGAGCGCGGCCTCGGTTCCGGCCGGCGACGACGACTTTGACCGCCTGGAAGTAGCGGCATACCGCCGCGTCAGGCGCCGAGGATGTCGTGGACCTCAAGCGGCTTGTCGACCTGGTTGAACCACTCGGCCCGATTGGCCGCGCGGCGGCGGCCGCGCTCGTCCAGCGGCAGCTTGAGCTGGCGGAGCAGGCCCGTCACCTCTTCCCGCGCAGTGAGATGGCCGAGATTGGGCCGCATGCCGAGCGTGGCCTCGTCGATCTCGTCGAGGGCGGTCAGGCCGCGCGGAAAGAACTCGCGATAGACGACGCGCTCGGCGAAGCCGTCGACATAGCGGAAGCCGAGCCGCAGCGACAAATCCTTCAGGCCGTCGGCGACGAGCTGCTTGTTGCGGGAGCCGAGCATGGACAGGCGGTTGCGCACGACGATCCAGTCCGTGGTCGAGCCGTCGAGCTGACGGCGCTTGCGGCGGGTGTCGCGCACCATCTCGGCGTAGTGGCTCTCGCCCGTCACCGCATAGTTGGCGGGGTCGACGGTGCCGAGCACGTCGAAATCGAGAAAGCTGTCGTTGATCGGCGTGACCAGCGTGTCGGCCATCGAATGGGCGAGCCGCATCAGGTAGCTATCGGTGCCGGGCGTATCGATGACGATGAAGTCGAAACTGCTCTCGACCGCCGAGACCGCCTCCATGAACTGCTGAAACTCGGAATTCTCGTTCTCGGCGATCTGCATGGTCTCGCCGAGCTTGATGCAGCGATGCACCGGCAGCTCGAGATCGAGCTTGGTGCGGCGGGCCCAGGCGGCACGGTTGTCGATGTAGTGGGTGAAGCTCTGCTGACGGCAGTCGAGGTCGATGGTGGCAACGCGCTGACCGGCCTTGAGGAGTGCAACCGCGATGTGCAAGGCCGTGGTCGATTTGCCGGAGCCGCCCTTCTCGTTGCCGAGCACGACAACGTGCGCCGAGCCGGATTGGCCGTGGCTAGCCTGCACAAGCATGGTGATCCTCAACACCCCTAAGCAATATCTTCGAGTTGGCCGCGTCTGCGGTCAAGTGAAATGCGTGACAGGATAGCGAAATCACACTGCGTCGTTCGTCATCGTGAATTGCACCGCCGCCGCGCGTCTGTGAACCAGCCCACAATGTCGGGATATCCCGCGCGGCTTCGCAGGGAATGCTGTGCCGCATCTGGATGCATGGCGTCCACGACCGCCGCTTGTTAAGGTTAGCCCGCTCGGGCGCCGGGACGCGCCCGCCTCCATCCCCAACCTCGTTGAGTGCTGATGCCACGAAGCCCCTTGATCGCYCGCACGGTCCCCGCCCTGCGGCGCGCCGTCGACAATCTTCGCAAGCGAAAAGCCACCGTCGCGCTGGTGCCGACCATGGGGGCACTCCATGACGGGCGTGTGTCGCTGGTGCGCCTCGCCAAGCGGCGCGCGAGCCGCGTCGTGGTCTCGATCTTCGTGAACCCGACTCAGTTCGCCCCGACCGAGGATTTCGGCGCTTACCCGCGAACCTGGAAGGCCGACATCGCCAAGCTCGCGGCCGAAGACGTCGACATCGTCTGGCACCCCGGCGTCGGGGCCATGTATCCGGAGGGCTTTGCCACCCGCATCGTGCCGGAGGGCCCGGCGCTGGCCGGCCTCGAAGACCGCTTCCGCCCGCACTTCTTCGGCGGCGTCGCCACCGTCGTCGGCAAGCTGTTCACGCAGTGCCGGCCGGATGTCGCGATCTTCGGCGAGAAGGACTTTCAGCAATTGCGCGTGGTGACGCAGATGGCCGGGGATCTCGACCTCGGGGTCAAGGTGATCGGCTCCCGCACCGTGCGCGAACGCGACGGGCTCGCGATGTCCTCGCGCAACGTCTACCTGTCGCCGGAGGAGCGGCAGACCGCGACCACGCTCTACCGCGCCATGAAGGAGAGCGCCGGGCGGATCCGCGCCGGCGAGGCGATCGCGTCCGCGATGGCGCGCGGCGCCGAGATGATCAAGGCGGCCGGCTTTGCCCTCGACTATTTCGAGGTCCGCCACGCCGAGACGCTGGCGCCGGTCGCCTCGCGCAAGGACGGGCCGTTGCGGATCCTGGTCGCGGCCAAGCTCGGAGCGACCCGCCTGATCGACAATGTCGCGGTTTAGAGCAATCCGAGATCGCGCAGCTCGCGCCGCATCGGCTCCGGCATCGCCGCGATGGTGCCAGCGGCGGACTTGCCGAGATCGGGCGGCACGGAATCCTCAGTGAGATAGCGCCAGCCCTGGAACGGGCGCATCGGCCGCGGCGACACCGAGATCACCTTGGGCTGCATCACGATCCGGCAGCGGCCGATGCCGTCCTTGTCGCGGAACGGCTCGATGCCGATGATCTTCTCGCGCGCCGCGATCTCACCCTTGATCACCCAATAGAGCGAGCCGCCCGAGAGAATCTCGGCGTCGCGCTTGGGCACCATGCGGGTGATGTGGATGTGATGTTGCGGCAGGCCCTTCTTCTTGGCCGTCTGCATCCGTTCGGCGACCCACCCCTTCAATTCCTTGACGGAGTCGCAGCCGACGGCGAGCTTGATCAGATGTAGTGRCATGCCCAAGCATTAGCGGGCCGGCCGCGGGTTTTCAAAGCCGATCTATTCGTTATCCGCAGCCGCGGGCGCCGAGGCCGGCGGCGGCGCGAGCGGAACCGGTGCGGCGGCCGGAGCGCGTGCAGCCTTCGGAGCCGGCGGCTTCTTGGCGGCCGGTGCCGCAGGCGCCAAAGCCTGGGCCGAGGCCGCAGCCGGCG
>NZ_JBFULT010000233.1:0-11033 GCF_054049755.1 Bradyrhizobium sp. P5_C11_2 | reverse complement strand
GTTCATATAGACCGCGCGGCTGTCGCGAATGGAGGCTTTATACTCTTCGCCCGTTCGTATCATGTCCGCTCCCGTCTCGATCTCATTCGCACTATCCCGCATCGGCCAGCAAAGGCGAAATAGGACTTTCCTGCTCCCTGCTTCGTGGCAGTCGAAGCAGCGGCTACGTTCCGAGAACTGCCCGGGCGCCGCAACCGCAGTCAATGCGCGTAGGACGGATCCTCAGCATCCAGGATGCACTTCATCTCCTCGAAATGCGCGATCGAGAAATCCGTGATCTGTTCCCAATCCTGCGCGGTGCTTTCGGCGACCGCGTCGGGCAGAATCTTCAACGGCTGCCCCGTCGCATAGGCCTGGACCAGGATCTGGCAGGCGCGCTCCAGCGTATAGATGTCGTCAAAGGCTTCGCCGACCGTGTTGGCGATCACGAGCACGCCGTGATTTCCCATCATCAGCCGCGACTTGTTACCGAGCAGCGCGGCAAGGCGCGCGCCCTCCTGTTCGCTRTCGGCCATGCCTCCATAGCGGTCGTCGATGGCAAGGCGATTGAAGTAGCGCGCGGTATTCTGATCGATCGGCTTGATCTGGGGATCAATGAGCGATGCGATCGTGGTCGCGAAAGGCGGGTGGAGATGCATCACAACCCGCGCCTGGGGCAGTTGCCGGTGCATCTGGCCGTGGATGGCCCAGGCCGTCGGATCGACATCCGGCCGTCCCTTGACGCCCTGCGCATCATCCAGGTCGAACAGAACGAGATCGCTCGCCTTGATGCGCGAAAAGTGCCGCCACTTTGGATTCATCAGGAACCGGCGCCCGTCGGCGGAGATCGCAGCGCTGAAATGGTTGGCGACGGCCTCGTGCATGCCAAGCCTGGCGATGCTGCGGAAGGCGGCAGCGAGATCGACACGAAGCTGCTGCTCTTCCGGCGAGGCGGCGGAATTCGTCATCTATTGCTCCTCCAAGAGGCGAGGTCAGGCAAGTCAGACTTATGGATTCCATTGCACGGGTAAAATAAGAAAATCGTCGCCGCTGATTACCTGAAAGCTATAGCGGGCGATCGCCGACGCCGAAGGCGAAAAGATCAATGGTTGATCACTGTTCGCCCAATAATTCCGCAACCAGATCGATTAGGCGTCGTCTAAGCAAAGGACCCGGTTTTCGTAATTTACACGTTGCGGCTCCGGAAGGCTTACTTTGTCCGAGTTGACCTGACAGGATCTGTAATGGACGCGATCCGTGCCGCTCCACCTCTTCGAAGCCGCCGCCGCAGCGACGTGTTTCGTATGTTGTGGCGATCGTCGCGCGACGCACAGGATACGGCCGCTGGGCTCACCGTGCCGGACCACACCTCGGCATCGATGCCGACTGGCCCGGCGGTATCGACGGTCAAGCTACACGTTCGCGGCATCTCGAAGGCTTACGGCGACGCAACCGTGCTCGGGCCGATCGAGCTGAAGGTCGTTGCCGGCGAGCTCCTCGCGGTTCTCGGTCCGTCGGGGTCCGGCAAGACGACGCTCCTCCAGATCATCTGCGGTCTGGTCGAACCATCGGGCGGCCAGCTGATCATCGACGGCCGTGACGAGACCGACAATTCCGCGGACAAGCGTGACATCGGCGTGGTGTTTCAGAACTACGCGCTGTTCCCTCATCTCACGGTCCGCGAGAACATCGCATTCCCGTTGCAGATGCGGCGAATGCCGGCGGGCGAAATCAAGAGCCGGGCCGAAGCCGCGCTCGCGATGGTCGGGCTGTCGGACTTCGCCAACCGTTTTCCCCGCGAGCTGTCCGGCGGCCAGCAGCAGCGCGTCGCGCTCGCGCGCTGCTTCGTCTATCGGCCGTCGCTGATCCTGATGGACGAATCCCTGTCCGCGCTCGACAAGAAGCTCAGGGAAGACATGCGTATCGAGATCAAGCGGCTGCATCGCGAGACCGGCGCAACCATCATCTTCGTGACGCACGATCAGGAGGAGGCCCTGGCGCTGGCCGACCGTATCTGTCTGATGAACGAAGGCCAGATCGAGCAGCTCGGCGCACCTGAGGATATCTACGAACGGCCGGCCAACGTCTTCGTCGCCGATTTCATCGGCGCATCCAATCTGATCCATGGCAACATTGCCGCCAACGGATGCCTTGCAACACGCGACGGCGTCCTTCCGCTCCCCGACGGCTGCGATATGCAGCTCGGCCGACCGGCTGCGCTGGTGGTGCGCCCGGAAAAACTCGTTCTTTGCAGCGGTGACGAGGCGCTGCTGAGCGGTCGTGTTCAGGAAAGCATCTATGCAGGCTCGGAGACGCGACTTCTGGTCCGGCTCGCCAGCGGCACGTTGATCACCGCGCGTCGTGCAGCYGGCCTGCCAGCGGTCGAAATCGATGAAAACGTCTTTATCCGGTGGGAGCGTGACCAGGCCCGGGTCCTCGAAAGCAGTCCATCAACGTCGGGCGCATAACACCGCGCCATCACATCGTGTCCTTCCCGACCAGTGCATCACGGAGAGAACAACAATGTCCGCCACCACGCGCATCTCACGACGAAAGCTTCTGAAAGCAGCGGGCGTGGCCGCCACCGGCGTCGCGCTGCCGGCGGTCTGGCCCGGACGGGCCGGTGCGGCCGAGCAGATCACCGTCGCTGACGTCGGCGGCGCCCCAGGCGCCGCGCTGCGCACCGCTTTCTATGATCCGTTCGAGAAGGCCACCGGCATCCGCGTCGAAGGTGTTGCACACGAATCCGATCCGGTCACACAGTTCAAGGTCATCGTCGACACCGACAGCAAGCTCTGGGACGTCTGCATGGTCACCCCCGACGACGTGCTGCGCCTGACCCAGGAGAAGAACTATCTCGAGCCGCTCGAGATTACCAAGGGCCCGGACGACGAGCTGATTTCGGGCGCGCTGATGCCGAACTGGTTCGGCTTCTCGGCCTATGGCATCGTGATGGCCTACCGCACGGACGTTTACAAGAAGGAGGCCCCGACGGGCTGGGCCGACTTCTGGAACACGACCAAGTTTCCGGGGCGCCGCGGCCTGTACCGCAATCCCAAGGGCGTGCTGGAATCGGCGCTGCTCGCCGATGGCGTGGCGCCGAAGGATCTCTACCCCCTCGACGTCGATCGCGCCTTCAGGATGATGGACAAGATCCGCTCAGAGGTCGCGGTGTGGTGGACCGCCGGCGCGCAGAACACCCAGATCCTGCAGAACGGCGAAGTCGACATGGCCGACACGTGGTCGGCGCGCGCCTTTGCCGCGATCGATTCCGGCGCTCCAGTCAACATCGTCTGGAAGGGCCTCTACTCGATCGACGGCTGGTCGATTCCGCGGGGCACGACGAAGCTGAAACAGGCCCGCGAATTCGTGAAATTCTCCATGCAGCCCGAGCGCCAGGCCGCTTATTCCAGCATCGTCGCCAATGGTCCGAGCAATCTCAAGGCTTACAGGTTCATCACGCCTGAACGCGCCAGGGTGCTTCCGACGCAGCCTGAAAATCTCGCCGGGCTCGCCGTGCGCGACTATGCCTATTGGGGCAAGAACTACGCAGCGGTCTCGGAGCGCTTCCAGGAATGGCTCCTGATGGGCGGCAAGAAGTAACGTCTGCGGCACGCGAGGAAACATCGAGGGACGGTCATGAGCAAGAAGAAGCAGATGGTGATCGGCGCGTTGATGCACGCCAACGGATCACACGCGGCATCCTGGTTGATGGACGAGGCGCGGCCGCACGCCTCGACCGACATCGACTACTACCGCGAGATGGCGCAACTCGCCGAACGCGGCAAGTTCGACTTCTTCTTCATCGCCGACACACCGGCGGCGCGCACCGAGAATCTGAGAGCCTGGAGCCGATCGCCGCTGTTCATGAACGTCCTGGAGCCGATCACGCTGCTTTCGGCCATTGCGGGGGCGACGACCCATATCGGCCTCGGAGCCACCGCATCAACCAGCTTCTACGAACCCTATAATGTTGCGCGGCTGTTCTCCTCGCTGGATCACATCTCGCATGGCCGTGCCGCCTGGAACGTGGTGACCTCCGCCAACGACTACGCGGCACGCAATTTCGGTCTCGAACGGCTGCCCCCGCACGCCGACCGCTACATCAAGGCGAAGGAGTTCCTCGAAGTCGTCGAAGCACTCTGGGACACCTGGGAAGACGGCGCCTTCATCTACGACAAGGAGACCTGCCAGAGCTTCCTGCCCGAGAAGCAGCATCTGGTCGACCACAAGGGCAAGTACTTCACCGTGCATGGCGCGCTCAACATCGAGCGTTCGCCGCAGGGCCGCCCGGTCATCATCCAGGCCGGCGCATCCGACACCGGCCGGGATTTCGCGGCCGAACATGCCGAAGTGGTGTTCGGATCGAGCGGCAATCTCGATGCCGCCAAGGCCTTCTACAGCGATCTGAAGGCTCGGATGGCCAAATTCGGCCGTCGGCCGGACGACCTGAAGATCGCCTCGGGCATTTCGGTCGTGATCGGCGATACCGAGCAGGAGGCCCGCGACAAGCTCGATCGCTGGCAGGACCTGGTCCATCCCGACGTCGGCGTTTTGCGCCTTGGACAGGACCTCGAAACCGACCTGTCGGATCTGCCGCTCGACGAGCCGGTGCCGGTCACTCGGATTCCTGCGACGTCCAACCTCCACAAAGCCTATTTTGACGAGATCGCCGGCCTGATCCGCCAGGGTCTGACGTTGCGCGAGATCGCGCGCCGGTTCAATCGCGCCAAGGCGACGTTTTGCGGCACCGCGACCCAGGTGGCCGATCACATGGAAGCCTGGATCGATGCAGGCGCCTGCGACGGCTTCATGATCTCGTTCGTAGCACTGCCGAGCACGATGACCGACTTCGTCGAGAAGGTGGTGCCGGAGCTACAGCGGCGCGAACGGTTCCGCCACGACTATGAAGGACGGACCCTCCGCGAGCACCTCGGCCTGGCGCGGCCCGAGAACCGCCACACCTCATTGGCGACGACGCCGCTTGCCAAGCGCGCATAGACTGAGATGAGCACGCTGCGACGGATCGAACGAGAGCATTGAGAGATGGCTGAGACGACGTCTCTCGGAATTGCCGAGCACCCGCGCACCAAGGCGCGTAAGCTCAAGCTCGATCCGCTGTGGCTGGCGCTGCCTGGCCTCGGCTTCCTGGCCTTGTTTCTGGTCTGGCCGACCGCGCAGATGTTGTCCGTGAGCGTGATGGACAAGGTCACGGGCGCACTGACCTTCGCACCGTTCCTGCGTATCTGGAACGGCGGCCCCTATCTCAYCGTGCTGTCGACGACATTCCAGGTCGCGTGCTGGACCACCGTGTTCTGCCTGGTGCTGGGTTATCCCCTCGCTTACTGGCTGTCGCAAAAGCCGGCCCGGCAGCAGCGTATCGCCGCGCTGTTCGTACTATTGCCGTTCTGGACCAGCGCGCTGATCAAGAACTTTTCCTGGCTGGTGCTGCTCGGGCGCAACGGGATCGTGGCGAAGACCATGGCAGCGATCGGCCTGAAGGGCGGAGATCAATTGCTGTTCGGGCGCACCACCGTCATCTTCGCCATGGTGCACACGCTGCTACCGCTGGCGGTCGTCACGATGCTGCCGGTCATGAACCAGATCGATCGCCGCCTGACGATGGCGGCATCGACGCTCGGCGCCAACGGCGCGCGCGCATTCTGGCAGGTGTTCTTCCAACCCTCGGTACGCGGCGTCGCTTCGGCTGGCCTCCTGGTTCTTGTTGCTTCGCTCGGCTTCTTCATCACGCCGGCGCTCGTTGGCGGCGCCAAGGACACTATGATCGGGCAGCTCATCATCCTGCAGATCAACGAGCTGCAGAATTGGCAGCTCGGCAGTGCGCTCGCCGCGATCCTCCTGGTCTCGACCATCACGATCTGCTTCATCTATGACCGGATCTTCGACCTGTCGGCGGTGACGACGGGCGGTGGCCGACCGACAAGGACGGACGGCCCAGTGCGTCGTGCCGGGCTGGCCATCGTCAACGCCGCCGGGCTGATTTGCGGCGCGATCGAGGAGGTCTGGAAGCGCAATATCCGCGGCCTGCGCGGGCGCGTCCTGCTCTCGGTCTATGCCTGGGTCATGATCGCCTTGCTGCTGGCACCGATCATCGCCTTTGTCCCGATGGCTTTCACCGGCTCGGCCTTTCTGTCGTTTCCACCTCCCAATTGGAGTGCGCGCTGGTTCGAGCAGTTCTTTGCCTCCCCGCTCTGGCTCGGCGCGATGACCCGTTCATTCGGCATCGGGTTCGCGGCCGCAGCCATCACGCTGCTGATCGCATCGATGGCGGCCTATGGGGTCGCCAGGACTCGCAGCCGACTTGGCGGCATCGCGTTCCTGCTCTGCCTTTCGCCAATGATGGTCCCATCCATCGTCATCGCGATCGCGCTGTTCTATCTGTTCGCGAGGATGGGGCTTGTGGCGAGCAACATTGGCATCACCATCGGTCACACGATTATCGCCATGCCGGTGGTGTTCATGATCATGCTGGCGACCTTCAAGGGCTACGACTGGAAGCTTGACGCGGCGGCCTCGACGCTCGGCGCCGGACGGTTGCGCACCTTCTGGCGCATCACCTTGCCGCTCGTGGCAGGTGGCCTCGCCGTTGGATTCGTGACCGGCTTCCTGCAATCGTTCGAGGAACTGACGGTCGCGCTGTTCGTCGGCGGCGGGATCAAGACGACCTTGCCGAAGCAGATGTGGGATGGAATCCTGCTCCAGGTCAGCCCCGTCATCGCCGCGGCATCCGTCGTCGTCCTCATTGTCGTGATCGTCATGTTTGCGATCATCGAAGTCCTTCAGGCGCGCCGCTCGCGCTCTTCCGGCTCAGCCGGCACCAGCGATTCCTGAGGCGCTCCGAAACGCTCACCGCAACGGGCTACTCCGCAACGCGATCGCCGCGAACGAGTGGATGTTCCCAAACCGGAAGACCGCCGCCACAGTCTTCCATGGTCGCCCCTTGCCCGCGACATTGACCAGACGCGGCTCCGCATTCCCGCGGCGCATTTCGCCCGAGCTTTGCTTCGTCGCTCCACCCTCTCAAAGCCAGGAGGGCGCAGGGAAGGCCGGGTGCCGGCTGGCACCCGCGTTCCCCAGCGCGAAGATGTAGCGCAAAAAGACCGCATAGCAGCATACAGGTGTAGCCAATCACTCGGCCTTCCCTGCGCAGTGGTTGGACGGCTTATGCCGTGCTCTCCCGGGAACCGAGTTCCTTCTGGCCTCCCTCACCCCAGCGAAAATTCACCAGCATCGCGCCGGCGCGACTACCGCATCCGCAAGAGCTTGACCGTAGCAACGACGGCTAGGACCACACGGTTTTGCCGTACGCACGGTTCGCTTGTTCGCCGCCGTTTTCCCGGCCCGGTCGACGGAGCCGGAAACTTGCTGGCGAGACGAACCTGACAGCGCCGCTCGTCTAGTACGACGTTTTGGGCTCGCAAAACCCACCGTTTGAGCCACGGCCGGAAAATGGAATTTTCGCCCTCGACACAAGCCTTTCCCGCCCAATGGCCCGTCGACGACAGTGTCGTCAAGCGACTAGCGAAAGGGAAATTGCCGTCGCACCGCTCAGCCAGGGGTGTGGGCGTTTGCCCCAGTCCGCGCGCGCAGCAATATTGCCGCCGCAACGCGCCATCGCCGGGATGTTGCTGATGAATTGGCTCCTTGGGCCCGCTCAGGGCGTCAGCCCGAACTCTCCGCCGAAGCACTTCGAGACGGATGGGTACATACCGGCGACGTCGCACGCATCGCCGAACAGGATGCAATTCGGCGACCCTGGATGAAGCCTGCCGGTGTGCCCCCTCCAATCCACCCGCGGCGCGGTGCGAACCGGTAGAAGCCTCACATCCGCGATGTGGCGCTCAAACCGCTGCGAGCCCGGAAGATGGCACAGAGGTTTACGTCGACCTGAACGCGGCCGCCGGCCGCCTTGCGCCAGAAGCGGCCGTGTGGAGATCCAAAGACAGCGGAAATTCGCAAAGTCTTGCATAAAGGTGGACACCAATTGAGAATGGATGGCTAATCCAGAGCTTCGGCTTGGCCAGCGGCGAGAGCGTAACGTACGTCTACCGATATGGCGGCATTTCTATCCAATCGTCGAAAGCAACGTCCGTGCCTTCTATCAACAAAGCAAAGAAATCAATCAGCAAACGCCCGGCACGGACCAATGGCAGCATAACAGACGCAACCTATCTGAAGCTGCACAACCTGATCGAGTCGCGACAGCTGCAGCCCGGCGAGGTGATTGAAGAGCGCCGACTTGCACTCCGGCTCAAAGTCTCGCGGACACCGCTGCGGGCTGGCATCAGCCGGTTGCTGGGCGAAGGCAGGCTCGAGCAATTGTCCAACGGCACCGTGGTGGTCCGCACAATCGAGATGGCGGAATTGCTCGAATTGGTCCATCTCCGCATGGTGCTGGAGAGCGAAGCGACGTTCATTGCGGCGACCCGCATCGCGCTGGATATCCTTGCACCGATCAGGGCCACGCTGGAGAAGATCATTGCTGCGTCGACGGTATCCAGGACGGTTCAATGGACGCTTGACGACGAAATTCATGACCAGATCGCGCGGCATTGTGGCAATCGATCGCTCGAGAAGCTGATTGGAGAAATCCGGCAGAAGATCCGGATGTGCAATGTGGAGCGCCACCCTGGCCGGCTGCTACCTGCCACCCGCGAGCATCTTGCGATTATCGATGCCATCATCGATCGTGATGCCGCCGCAGCCCGCCAGGCGATGATCCTGCATCTCACCAATGTGCGGCAGGGATTGCTCGAGCGATTCGGGATCTTCCTGCCCGAGCCTCACGGCTAGGTCGAGATCAGGCAGAATCCCTGGGGCTGCATGTCCGAAAATTCTGCAGCTGCCCGCAATTCTGTCGGACTCCGTCTAAATTTAACGCAGCTTCCTGGGCTTCGCTGCTTGACTGAAATCAGCAGGAGCGGTTCACTGGTATACCATTGGAATATTGAGCCGCTTCGCAGCAGGCCGACCAACTAGATGTGCCGGCTGAATGACGCTGAACCAAACTGCTTCCCACACCGTCGTGGCCGAATCGCTGTCCCCGGCCGCCTTTGCCGCCTTCGGCGACGTAGCCGAGCGACCGATCGACGTGCGCCGGCGCTATCTTCCGACATCGGACGATCGCACCGCGGACGCCGCCACCTTTTCCATCTGGATCAGCAGCGCCGCCAGGCTCGGCAGTCTGCCCCTGCCAATCACGACGCTGGAGCGTCATCCGTTCTCCGCCCAGACCTTCATCCCGCTCGGCAGCAGCCAATACCTGGCGATCGTGTGCGATGCCGGCCCGGATGGCCTGCCTGACGTGGCCACCCTGCGGTGCTTCATCGCCGGAGCGCATCAAAGCATCACCTTCGCCCGCAATGTCTGGCATCATCCCATGACCGTTCTCGGCGCGGCCATGGAATTCGCCGTCGCCATGGGCATGACCGGCCGGCGGGACGACGACGTGTTCGTCGATATCGCTGGCGACGTTTGCGCGGTGATGCCGCAGAGCGCATAGGGATCGCAACAATGCCGCATGATGATCACCTCACCCGCGACTTCGTTGGCTACGGCCGCACCCCACCGCATCCGCAATGGCCGGGCGCAGCAAGAATCGCACTCAACTTCTGCATCAACTACGAAGAAGGCTCCGAGCCGTCGTTCGCCGATGGCGACGGCGTCACCGAAGCGGCCCTGACTGAAGGTGGCGGCGGCGGCTTCGAGGGCCGCGACCTCGCCGCCGAGTCGATGTTCGAATATGGCAGCCGCATAGGCTTCTGGCGTGTGCTGCGCCTTCTGTCCGAGCGCGGCATGATCGCCACCGTCATGGGCTGCGCGCTGGCGCTGGAACGCAACGACGAGGCCTGCGTCGCCATTCGCGAATATGGCTACGACGTCTGCGCCCATGGCTGGCGCTGGGAGCGGCATCCGTTGCTGTCCGAGGCCGACGAGCGCGAGCGCATTCGCAACACCGTCGAGAGCCTCAAGCGCACCACCGGCGAGCGTCCGCTCGGATGGTATTGCCGCTATGGGCCGAGCGTGAACACGCGGCGCCTCGTGGTCGAGGAAGGCGGTTTCCTCTACGACTCCGACGCCTATAACGACGAATTGCCGTACTGGACACGTGTGCTCGGCAAGCCGCATCTCGTGGTGCCTTACGGTCTTGCCAACAACGACGCCAAGTTCAGCCGCGGCGCGATGGCAACGGCGGATGATTTCTTCGTCTATCTGCGCGACGCCTTCGACATGCTCTACGCGGAAGGCGCCACCGCGCCGAAGATGATGTCGGTCGGACTGCACACCCGCCTGATCGGCCATCCCGGCCGCGCCGCTGGCCTGCAGCGCTTCCTCGATCACGTCGCCAAGCACGACAACGCTTGGGTCTGCCGGCGCGGTGACATCGCCCGTCACTGGCAGGCCACTCATCCCCCCACGCCCTGATCTACATCACATCCGCCCCCGAAAGGACGTCCCCATGAGACTGAAACCCACGCATTGGCTGTTCGCGCTGATGCTGTCGACTGCGGCATTCGCCGGCGGCGCCAGCGCCCAGGAAGCCGATCATCCGTCCGACAAGCCGATGGTGGTCGCGTCCGACTTCGGCGTCGCGCCGTGGATGGTGCGCGGCCCAAACGGCCCCGAGGGTTTCGGTGCGGATCTGATCAACGAGATCGGTAAAGCTCTCGGCCGCCCGAAGGTCGAGATCGTCGACATCAATTTCTCCGGCCTGTTCGCGGCATTGTTCGCTAAGCGCGCCGAATTCCTCGTCAACCCGCTCAACCTCACTGCCGAACGCTCCGAGCGCATGCTCTATACTGAGCCGCTATTCTCCACCGGCAACGGCTTCATCGTCCGCGCCGCCGAAGAGATGAAGGGCTTCGAGGATCTCAAGGGCAAGGCGGTTGCCGTCAACCGCGGGACCATCTCGGATACCTGGGCCACTGCTAACGCCGAGAAATACGGCTTCGAAGTGCAGCGCTACGATGTATTCCCCGATACGGTGCAGGCCGTGCTCACGCGCCGCGCCTTCACAGCGCTAAATGAGATCC
>NZ_JBFULT010000232.1:0-11064 GCF_054049755.1 Bradyrhizobium sp. P5_C11_2 | reverse complement strand
ATCGAGAAATGTCCGTCCGGTGCGTACTTCCAGGCGACATCATAGCCGCCGCCCGACACCTGCTCGGCGCCAACCACAGACCATGATCCCCAATTGGCGGCGATCACCGGACTGCCCAGATACTTCAGCACGGGCCCGGTGCCCGTGCTGATGCTGTTCAGGTGATAATTGCCACCGGACAGCACCAGGCTGGTCGATCCGGCCGACTCGATCGTGACGTCGCTGGTCACAGCGACCGGAAGACCGATCGTGCCGTCGCCGTTGAGATCCTGATGGAATGTCGTCTCCAGCGCCYTCAGCGACGSGTCGGTGGCTGACACCTCCGGCGCAGCGGCGAGCGTGGCCACAAAGTTGCCGTTGCTGTCCGTGCTCCAGATCGAGAAATGTCCGTCCGGTGCGTACTTCCAGGCGACATCATAGCCGCCGCCCGACACCTGCTCGGCGCCAACCACAGACCATGATCCCCAATTGGCGGCGATCACCGGACTGCCCGCATACTTCAGCACGGGCCCGGTGCCCGTGCTGATGCTGTTGAGGTGGTAATTGCCACCAGACAGGACCAGGCTGGTCGATCCGAACGTCTCGATCGTGCTCGGCAGGAAGCTGGAGCCCGCGGCCGTGCCATCGGCAAACCGAAAATACTCGACGCCGGTGACGGTATCGGTGCCGTCAGGTGAGCCGCTGCGCTGGTCGATCAGCGTGAAGGTCTGCGTCGAGGCGTTGTAGGAGATCGCGTAGCTGCCCTGGCCGCCCGAATACACCGCGGTGTCGGTGCCCGAGCCGCCGATGATGGTGTCGTTGCCGCCGCCGCCGGTGATCGTGTCATTGCCGGTGCCGCCGTTCAGCGTGTTGGCGATGGCATTGCCGATAATCGTATCGTTGCCGCTGCCGCCGATGGCGTTGTCGATGTAGGAGCGCGCGTCATTGTTGTAGAGATAGGCGTTGTAGACGTTGCCCGACGCGTAATGGCTGCTTCCGAGATTGGCCAGTTGAACCGACGAGAACACCGACGACGCGCCGGGATTGAGGTTGATGCTCAGGTTCGTCGTGTAGTTCGACAGGTCGTAGGTATCGACGCCGCCGCCGTCCCAGATCGTCTCGAAGATGCGGTTGGCCGAGCCGCCGGCACCGCCATTGTCGGCCGGCTGGCCGACGCCGTTGATGAACTCCTGCCCGGTGGTCGGGCTCCAGGTATAGACGGTGGTCCCGCTCTGGGTCGTGAAGTTCGCGCCGTACATCGTCTGCAGCGCGAGGATATCGTTGGCCATGTAGGTTTGCGGATAACCGTAGGCCTCGTTGGTGTAGCCGGTCAGCGGACCGCCGACATAGCTGCGATAGCTCATGACGGTGTATTCGCTGTCGTCATGCGCGCTCGGCACCGCGACGTTGGCGACGCCGCCGGTTTCCTGGCTGTGCTTGAGACCGAGGGCGTGTCCGAGCTCGTGCAGCGCGGTCGTGAAATAGTAATTGCCGAGCGCGGCCAGCGAATAGTTGTAGGCGGTTCCGAACCAGACGTCGCCGCCGGACGCGTAGTTGCCGGGGTAATAGGCGTAGGAGGTCGGATTGGCCGCCGGCGACTGCGCGACCATGATGTCGGCGCCGTTCGTCCCGGCGTATTGGATGTCGGCGTTGGTGTAGCCGAGGATCAGTCCGATCGAGTAATTGATCGCCGCCTGCATCTGGCTTGGCGCCGAGGCAAAACCCGGCGTCGTCGGCTCACCGTCGCCGCCGCTGTAGGGATTGGCGTAGTCACTGGGCGAGTCCGGAAAGCTGTAAGTGATCGTGCCGGACCATTTGACGCCCGAGAGCATGCCGTCGATATCTGCGTTGTTGGTCCTACTGACCGTGACGGCGGTAGCCAAGGCAATCTCCGAAGCAGCAAGCCCCGTTCGATTCGGGGCGCGGAGAGCAGACTCTAGCTTGAGAGCTAAACGTTTGGTTTAATTTTGGCGACCCGGCCCGGACTCCTTCCGTAAGGCCGTGTTAGCCATCAAATTCGTAGTCGTACGGGCCAGGACGGGGATACCGGTTCCGGCCACCCGCGCGATTTGCAAGGGAAACCATGAAACTGGGTCCACTCTCGGCCGGCCTGCTCGGCGCCCTGGTGGCGCTCGCCGGGCCGGATCATCGCCCTTTCGGAGGACTGCCTGTCATGGTCGGGAAGGCCAACGCGGACGACAACGGCAACGCGGTACGCGCGCCCACGGTTCCACCCGCCCGCGATCCTTCGGCGGCGGTCGCCGAGGAATACGAGGCCGCCCGTCAGCAGGGCACGCGGGAGGCATTCGAGCTCTTCATCGCGCGCCACGGCGACGATCCCCTGGCCGAGAAGGCGCGTGCCGAACTGAAGCGCCTGTCGCGCTGATCGGTCACGCATCGCAGCAAGCCGCAGGCCAGACCCCGTCAGGCACTGCATTTTGACAGGCGGCATCCGCGTCGGCTCAGTCTTGCCGCGTGATGTTTCGGCTCTATGGTGGGCACGTCATCTGTCCCCGGAGCCCTTCAAAGATGCCCTTTCCGCATGCCTCGGAAGCCCTGTCGCGCTTCACCGTGCTCGATCTGACCCGGGTCCGCTCCGGGCCCACCTGCGTGCGGCAGCTCGCGGACTGGGGCGCCAATGTCATCAAGATCGACGCGCTGACCGAGGACACCGGCGGCGAGCAGCCGGGGGGCCCGCGGCAGGGGTCCGATTTCCAGAATTTGCATCGCAACAAGCGGGCCATGACGCTCAACCTGAAAGACGAGCGCGGGCTTGCCGTGTTCAAGCGCCTCGCCGCCAAGGCCGACGTGGTGGTCGAGAATTTCCGGCCCGACGTGAAGAAGAAGCTCGGCATCGACTATGAGAGCCTGCGCGAGATCAACCCGCGCATCGTCTATGGCAGCATCTCCGGTTTCGGCCAGGACGGGCCCTATCATAAGCGGCCGGGCTTCGATCAGATCGCGCAGGGGATGGGCGGGCTGATGTCGATCACCGGCGCGCCGGGCGAAGGCCCGATGCGGGTCGGCATTCCGGTCGCCGACCTCACGGCGGGCCTGTTCTGCGCCATGGGCATCCTCACCGCGCTCCTGGAGCGCGAGGTCTCGGGCAAAGGCCAGTGGGTGCAGACCTCGCTGCTGCAGGCGCAGATCTTCATGCTCGACTTCCAGGCCGCGCGCTGGCTGATGGAGAAGGAGGTCGCCAGGCAGGCCGGCAACAACCACCCGACCAGCATTCCGACCGGCGTGTTCAAGACCTCGGACGGCTACATCAACATCGCCACCACCGGCGGACGGATCTGGGAGCGTTGCGCGCAGGCGATCGGCGCGCCGGAGCTCTACAGCCATCCCGACTACGCGACGGCGCCTAGCCGCTCCAAGAACCGCGACGCGCTCAACGCCGAGATCGAGCAGCGCACGGTGACGAAATCAACCGAGACCTGGGTCAGGGAGTTCAACGAGGCCGGCGTGCCCTGCGGACCGATCTACGCTATCGACCAGATGTTCGAGGACGCGCAGGTCAGGCATCTCGGCATCGCGCAGGACGTGCCGAACGACGAGGACCGCCACATCCGCCTCGTCGGCCAGCCCGTCACGCTGTCGCGCACGCCGAGCAAGATGGTGGCGCGGCCGCCGGAATTCGGCGAGCAGACGGATGAGGTGCTCAAAGAGTTCGGCTTCGGCGCGGACGAGATCGCCAGGCTCAGAGACGCGAAGGTGGTTTGAGGCCCTTGGGCCCCGTCACGATGTCCGCCGCAAACGACAAAGCCCGGCGTGAGCCGGGCTTTGCTTCTTGTTGGACGCCTCTGTTGATTTCAGTCGTGCTCAGTACTTCGCGACAACCGGGCCAGCGAACTGATAGTTGATGCCAGCGCGCAGGATGTGATCGGTGAAGCGCGACGACACGTTGGCGCTGATCGGCAAAGCGGGCGACAAGGTGAACGGGCCGGTCGAGAAGCTGCCGAGATCCATGTAGAGGTATTCGAGCTTGGCGCTCCAGTTCTGGGTGATCTTGCCTTCGATACCCACGCCGGCGGTCCAGCCGACGCGCGTCGTGGAGCTTGAGCCGACCGACGCAATCGGACCGAAGGGCGCGACAAGGCTGAAGCTGGACATGGTGCCCGTGGTCTTGATCTCACCGAAGGCCACGCCGCCGGTGCCGTAGAACAGCACCTTCGGGGTCGCCAGGATGCCGACGCGACCGCGAACCGTGCCGAACCACTGGAGCTTCTGGTCGACCGTCAAGGTCGTGCCGGCCGCGCCGCCGGGCGGAAGGAATGTGAAGACGGGAAGACAGGGTCCGGGGATCGGCGGAACGGCAGAACCCAAGCAGCTATAGCCGGCGCTGCCCTTCTCACCCGACCATTGAATGTCGCCTTCGACGCCGAGCACCCAGTTGGCGCGCTGCCAATTGTAGCCGGCCTGAGCGCCGGCGATGCCGCCGTTCATGTCGAACGACGCATTGGTGATGGAGCCGGCGGGCGGCGCGATCGCGGCGCCGGTTGCCGAGTTGAAATAGGAGACGTCGGTACGCGACCGGCCCCAGCTGTAGCCGCCGTTGGCGCCGACGTAGAAGCCGGTCCAGCTCCAGACCGGATCGACCATGACCGGCGCCTTGACGTAGGGCTTGGCCCCGAGATCGGCCGCCAGCGCGCCCGTCGCGAACAGCGACATCGCCGCTGCCATTCCAATCACGATCCGCTTCATGGAGATTCCCCCTCCGCACAATTTCGTGATCAAACATACGCCGGGGGGCGCCCATGGGCTGTGCCGGGCCAGCAACAACCAGAAACAATCCGGGCGAGTGACGCCCGGACTACAGCGACATCACCCCCTTATGTGGTTGAAATCAGTTATCATTCGGACTTATCGCGATGTCGCTTTAGACCCTTGCGACCATCCGACGCGGCCAAGCAAACCGTCGATCACTGGCCAGAACAGCAACACGATCGCCAAGGTTGTAATCGAGCCAACCAGGCCGTTCGACCAGAACACCTTGAGGTCACCGCCGGAGCCGATCATCGACAGGCGGAAGGCATCTTCAGCGCGGTTGCCCAGCACCAGCGCCAGCGTGAACGGCGCCAGCGGAATGCCGATCTTCTTGAAGACGTAGCCGACGACGCCGAAGCCGAGCATCAGCCAGATGTCGAACATCGCGTTCTGGATCGCATAGGCGCCGATCGCGCAGGACACCACGATCATCGGCGCCACCGCGGCAAACGGCACGCGCAGGATCGAGGCGAAGATCGGCACCGTCGTCAGCACCAGCACGAGGCCGACGACGTTGCCGAGATACATCGAGGCGATCAGGCCCCAGACGAAATCCTTGTGCTCGACGAACAGCAGCGGTCCCGGATTGAGCCCCCACACCATCAAGCCGCCGAGCAGGATCGCGGCGGTGCCGGAGCCGGGAATGCCGAGCGCCAGCATCGGCAGCAGCGCCGCGGTGCCGGAGGCATGCGCCGCCGTTTCCGGCGCGAACACGCCCTCGATGCGGCCCTTGCCAAAACTCTCGGGATCCTTGGAAAAGCGCTTGGCGAGATTGTAGCCCATGAAGGAGGCCGCGATCGCCCCGCCCGGGGTGATGCCGAGCCAGCAGCCGATGAAGGAAGAGCGCAGCAGCGTCACCCAGTATTTCGGCAGGTCCTTCCAGACGCTGAGCACGACGCGCAGCGAGATGCTTGCCGCATGGCCGCGCAGCGCCAGCCGCTCCTCCATCGTCAGCAGGATCTCGCTGATGCCGAACAGGCCGATGACGGCGACCAGGAAGTTGATGCCGCGGAGCAGCTCGGACGAGCCGAATGTCATGCGCAGATTGCCCGACACAGTATCCATGCCGATGCCCGCGAGCAGCAGCCCCAGCGACATCGAGATCACCGTCTTGTGCTTGGCCTCGCGGCCGAGGCCGACGAACGAGCAGAAGGTCAACAGATACACCGCGAAGAACTCGGGCGGGCCGAACTTCAGCGCAAAGGACGAGATCATCGGCGCCAGGAAGGTGATCAGGAGCACCGCGACCAGCGAGCCGATGAAGGAGGACGTGAACGCCGCGGTCAGCGCCTCCGCCGCCCTGCCCTGCTGCGCCATCGGATAGCCGTCGAAAGTGGTCGCGACCGACCAGGCTTCGCCGGGAATGTTGAACAGGATCGAGGTGATGGCGCCGCCGAACAGCGCGCCCCAGTAGATGCAGGACAGCATCACGATCGCCGAGGTCGGATCCATCGTGAAGGTGAGCGGCAAGAGAATCGCCACGCCGTTGGGGCCGCCGAGGCCGGGGAGCACACCGACGAAGATGCCGAGCACCAGCCCGACCATCATCAGCACCAGCGTCTTCCACGTGAGCAGGACGGCGAAGCCGTGAACCAGGAGACCGAACGCTTCCATCGCAACCGCCCTAGTAGCCGAAGGCCGCTTCGAGCGGTCCCTTCGGCATGATGACGTCGAAGGCGATGTCGAAAGTGACGAACATGATCGCCGTGAACAGGAAGGCGGTGAGCAGCGACTTCCACAGCGCGATCCGGCCGACCAGCCACATGAAGCCGGCGATCAGGAGGAAGCTCGCGACATAGAGGCCGAGGAACTGCATCACCAGGCAGAACAGCAGCGTCGGCGCGAACACCGCCATCACGCGGCGAGCTTGCGCGCGGGTCACGAAGGTTTCGGATGCAGCACGGCGCGCAACGAGCGCCGCGATCAGGCCGTAGAGGCTACCGCCGCCGAGGATGACGGAGAGGTAGAACGGGAAATAGCCGGGCTCCGGCCCGGTCGAATCCCAGGAGGCGCCGGTGCGCCAATTGTCGTAGCCGAGCGCGACGGCCAGCGCGAGCAGCAGCAGAGAGACGACGATTTCGACCGTGCCGGAGCTGACGACGGAAGGCGAGTCGTCTTCAGGCGCGGTCGGATCGTCGACGACGATTTCAAGATCGGTTTGGGACATTTTCTGTTGGGGACGGAGTGCGGGCAATTCTCCCTCTCCCCGCCTGCGGGGAGAGGGTTGGGGTGAGGGGGAGTCTCCGCAGGGACGGTGAGCATTGGACTCGCGGAGAGAGCCCCTCACCCCAACCCTCTCCCCGTAAGAACGGGGCGAGGGAGTAGAGCATCTTACTTCGCGACGAATCCCGCTTCCGTCATCAGCGACTTGTTGAGCGCATCGTCCTCCTCGAGGAATTGCACCATGTCCTTGCCGGTGAGGAAGATCGGCTTCAGCGCCTGCTTTTCCATGTAGTCCTTGTATTCCGTGGTCTGCGTCACCTTGTGGAACAGATCGACATAGAACGCCTGCTGCTCAGCCGTGACCTTGCCGGGCAGAAACATCGCGCGCAACATCAGATACTGCACGTCGACGCCCTCTTCCTTGCAGGTCGGGATGTCGGCCCAGGATTGCGTGTCCGTCACCTTGCTGGTGTAGGAGATGCGCTCCTTGTCGAACACGCAGAGCGGACGCACCTGGCCGGCGCGCCAGACCTCGAGGTTTTCGCTCGGGTTGTTGACGTTGGATTCGGTGTGGTTGCCGACCAGCTGGGTCGCGGCCTCGCCGCCGGACTTGTAGGGCAGGTAGGAGAATTTCGCGCCGGTCTTCTGCTCCAGGAACACGGTCAGGACGTGATCCTCCCGCTTGGAGCCGGTGCCACCCATCTTGAACGGCGCGCTCGCGGCCTTCGCGGCCTCGACGAATTCCTTCACCGTCTTGGGACCTGCGCTGTTGTCCCACAGCACGAACTGGTCGAGCGCGACCACCGAGACCGGGGTCAGCTCACGCCAGTTGAACGGGATCTTCGCCGACAGCGGCAGCATGTAGATCAGCGAATAGGCGATCAGCACCTTGTTCGGATCGCCGTCGCTGGATTTCATGTACATCAACGCTTCCGCGCCCGAAGCGCCGCCCTTGAGCGAGACCACGATCGGCTGCTTCATCAGATTGTTCTTCTGGATCGCCGCCTGCATCATCCGCGCCATCTGGTCGGAGGCGCCACCCGCGCCCGCCGCCACCACGATCTCGACGGGTTTTGTCGGCTCCCAGCCGGCAAAAGCCGGTGCAGCCCAAAGCGCGGCTCCCAGCGTGATCGCGGCCTTCATTCCATGTCCCACGCGCGTCTTCCCTATGTTCTTGTTCGGATTGGAATTCAGAGGTGAATTCAACTGCCCATTGTGCTGGCGAATTCGACCGAGTTCAAGCCGCCCGGCGTCATCCCCCTTATGACTTTGGAATGAGACTGGCGCGACAAAAAAAGCGAGCCCCTTTCGGGGCCCGCGTCTCAGGCTTCGGTCGCGACCGCCTATACGACCAGTATGTCGTGCTGGTTGAGCAGCACGCCGCTCTGGACGCTGACGACGGCGACCGCAGAGCCCTGGGTCCCGTCGGCGCTGTAGTACAGCGTCTGGTTGCCGGTATCGAAATGGAACTGGGAGAATCCAGAGAACGCGTCGTCGCCGGATGTCTCGAACGTCACGTCCATCCCCGCCGCCAGGCCGYCGCCGAAGCTGCTCGCCGAGATCGCGATACGGTCGTGCTCGGTGGTGTTGTTGAAATCCATGATCTGGCCGGGTGCGGTCGGTGGCTGAAGGAACGCGAAGGTGTCGTTGCCGCCGCCGCCGGTCATGACATGGCCGGCCGCCGTCCCGATCAGGATATCGTTGCCGCCGCCGCCGTTCAGGGCCTCGGTCCCGTTGGTGGCGATGAGGATATCGTCGCCGCCGGTCCCGTTCAGCACCGCCGCGCTGGCGACGTTGTTGATGACGGTGGCGGTCGCGGTCGTGGCGGACGTCGTCGTCCCGTCGGATGCCGTGTAGTTGAACGAGCCGCCGAGCGTCGCATCGTCACCGAAGAACGCATCGCCGAAGAACTTGACGGCGCTGCCGCCAGAGCTCGTCGTGATATTGCCGAACGAGAGATGGTCGATGGTGTCGGGGTCGGTATCGTTCAGAGCCAGCGCCCAGCCGGGAATCTCGACCGTCGCGCTGGCGCCGACATCGGTGATCACGGTTTCGCTCACCGCGGTCGGGGCATCGTTGGTACCGTTGATGGTGACGGTGACGTCCTGCGTGGTCGACCCGCCATTGTTGTCGGCAATCGTCACCAGATAGTCCTGGGTCAGCACCTGCCCCTGCGCCAGGAACTGGATATCGGCATTGTTCACGGTGTAGTGCCAGACGAGCGACCCGGTGCCGCCGGCCTCGCTGATCGGATCGAGCGTGAACGTGCCGACATAACCGCTGCCGTTCGCCACAAAGCTTGCGCTGTGCGTATCTCCCGTCTCGGCGTCGGAAAACAGCAGCGAGCCCGCGGTGGCTTCGGTGGCGGGTCCCGTCGCCGGGCTAACATTGACGGAGTCGAGGATCATGCCGGTGGCATCGTCCTCGTAGGAAAACTGCAGCAGCGTCGACGGCAGCGAGGCGTCGCCGATGAGATCGAAGGAATAGTGGTTGACGCCGGCCGGCACGTTGCCGAGCGACAGGATCGTCGCGCCGTCCCACGAGACCGAGAACGGCGTGTTGACGCCCTCGGGATCGCCGATGACGTCGAAGCTGATGAAATAGTGCTGGCCGGGCGTGGTCGAGACGTTCTGCGACAGCGATTCCGGACCGGTCGTCGGCAGGAGCTCGACCGAATAATGGCCGAAGCTGCCGCCGAGCTCGAGCTGCGCGACGTGGATGTGGCCGCCGCTCACCGTCCAATTGGCGAAATTTCCGGTCTCGAAATCGCCGTTGAGGATCACCGGCGGGCCGGCGTCCTCGGTGACCGATCCGGACAGATTGGCCACGGTGACCAACGGATTGTCGTTGGCGCCGTCGATGTTGAAGGTCAGCGTGGTCGAGGCCTGATGGCCCTGGCCGTCATCGACCGTGAAGGTGAACTGATCGGTGACGCTATCGCCTGCGAGCAGTGCGTCGACCGATGAATCGGCGACATAGCCGTAGGAGCCGTCGGCGTTGAGCACCAGCGTTCCATGCGCGCCGGCCACCGAATGGCCGACATTGGCGGCGCTGCCGTTGACCTCGCTGACGGTCCGCGGCGTGCTCAGGTCGACCGGCTGGATGACGTCGAAGATGGCGCCGGTTGCGATTCCCGTGCCGGCATCGGGGCCCGCCGTATCGGACGCAGCAATGCTCACCGGCGTCACCACCAGCGGATCGGCCGCACCGTTGATGGTGACGGTGACGGTCTGGGTCGAGCTGGTGTAGCCGTCCGCGACGATGATGTCATATTGCACCGTCAGCGTCTCGCCGACGCTCAGGAAGTCGAGATCGGCATCGGCAATGCTGAAGCCCCAGTCGATGCCGCCATGGCCGGTGCCGGTCGAGTCATGCAGCACGGTGAAGACCGCCGACTGGAGGTCCACCAGGGTCTGACCCGGGATGGCGAAGGTGTTGGCCGACCACACCGCCGAATCCAGCACCACGCTGACCGAATGCGTGTCCGACAGATCGACATCGTCGAAGCTCAGCGTTCCCGTCGGCACCGGGCTTGTGGTATCGGGCGACTGCGATCCGGTTACGCCGGCCTGCTCCGACAGCGAGGCCGATCCCGGTCCACTGGTCATCGCGACCGCGTCGTTGGCGCCGGTGATGACGACCGAGACCGTCTGCGTCGAATTGGTCGAGCCGTCGGCGACCTTGATATTGTAGTTCACCGTCAGCGTCTCATTGGCGGCAAGATAATCGAGGTCCTGGTCGGCAATGGCAAAATTCCAGTCGATGCTGCCAGTGCCGGTGCCCGTGGAATCGTGCAGCGTGGTCGTCAGCGCGGCGGCAAGATCGGCCTGCGTCGCTGCCGGCGGCGTCGCCCCGGAGGTCGAACCGAGCGTGACTGTCACCGTATGCATGTCGCTGGTGTCCTGGTCGGTGAAAGCGAGCGTGCCCGCCGGGATCGYCGGCGTCGTGTCCGGCACTGATGAGCCCGTGGTGGCATCCAGCTCGGTCACGGTGGACGATTCCGGACCGCTGGTGATGACGACGGGATGGTTGACGCCGAGAATCGTGATGGTGACGTCCTGGGTGGTGGAGCCGCCGTGACCGTCGTCGACCGCGACGCGATAGACGAGCTTCAGCGTCTCGCCGCCGTTGAGGAAATTGGTCGAAGAATTGGCC
>NZ_JBFULT010000231.1:0-11070 GCF_054049755.1 Bradyrhizobium sp. P5_C11_2 | reverse complement strand
ACACCCTGCCCGCCGGCCTGCTGCAGAGTTTTCTGCAGAACGGCGTGATCTCCGGCGTCGGCAGCGTCATCGTGTTCCTGCCGCAGATCATCCTCATCTTCCTGTTCATCCTGCTGCTGGAAGATTTCGGCTACATGGCGCGCGCCGCGTTCCTGATGGACCGCATCATGGGCGGCGCCGGCCTGCACGGCCGCGCCTTCATTCCGCTGCTGTCGAGCTTTGCCTGCGCCATTCCCGGCATCATGGCGACGCGGGTGATCGACAACAAGCGCGACCGGCTGACCACGATCCTGATCGCGCCGCTGATGACCTGCTCGGCGCGCATTCCGGTCTATACGCTGATCATCTCCGCCTTCATTCCGGCCAGGGACGTCTGGGGCTTCATCAACCTCCAGGGCCTCGTGATGTTCGGCCTCTACGTCGCCGGCATCACCAGCGCGCTGCTGGTCTCGTTCCTGATCAAGTTCTTCATGCTGCGCGACTACGCGCCGGCGCCGTTCATGCTGGAGCTGCCCGACTACAAGATGCCGCGGCTGAAATCGATCGCGATCGGCGTCTACACGCGGGCAAAAATGTTTTTGCACCGCGCCGGCACCACGATCTTCTCGATGATGGTGCTGATCTGGTTCCTGGCCTCGTTCCCGCAGCCGCCTGCAGGCGCCACCGAACCCGCCATCAACTTCAGCCTGGCAGCGATCATCGGCAAGGCGCTCGAGCCCCTGCTCGCCCCCGTCGGCTTCAACTGGCAGATCGCGGTGGCGCTGATCCCCGGCATGGCGGCGCGCGAGGTCGCGGTCGCAGCGCTCGGCACCGTCTATGCGATCGAAGGCGGCAAGGAGGCGGCCGAGCAGATCGGCCAGGTGCTGGCGACGAAATGGTCGCTCGCCACCGCGCTGTCGATGCTGGCCTGGTACATCTTCGCCCCGCAATGCGCCTCGACGCTGGCCGTGATCCGGCGCGAGACCGGAAGCTGGAGATGGATGGCTGCGACCTTCGGCTACATGCTGGTGCTGGCCTATGCCGCGAGCCTCGTGACGTACAACGTCGCGGTGGCGTTAGGGGCGGGATAGAGCCCCCTCGAAACTAAAAAAGTTGCAAACAACCCCATGCACAGTAGACGGGGGTCGTGAAATCAATGGGTTACGAATTATCCGAATTCGCCTTGACCCGTCGGGCAAAACACCGGCATGATGGCATCATCGGGACAGCGTCCGCCAACGATTGATCGCGGCCCGCATCCTCGACAAGTCCGCACAATTCACCCGCGCCTGGCCTTGCGACATCGCAGGAATTGATGCCGGACCTCCATCGTTTTCTTCGGCTTCCCATGAAAAGGCCCCGGTCGATGCCGGGGCCTGAGTTCACCGGGAGGACACACACGCTCAATAGCGAGCAGCGACCGGAGCACCGAAACCACCGAAGCGGTAGTTCACCCGAAGCGTAACCATGTCCACATCCTGGCTGATCCCACTGCCGGTGAGCGTGAACCCGCCGGGCGTGACCACGCCTGCGAAGCCGAAATTGTCGCGTCCCATCCAGAGATGGTCGTACTCGATACCGACCGACCAGTTCGGCGCAAAACCATATTCCCAGCCGACACCCAGGGCGCCGCCCCAGCGCGTGTGACCTGCCGAAGCCAGCCCGACACCGGTGACGTTGTTGAATATATCGAATCGATTGCGGGTCACGGCGGCGCCGCCCTTCACGTAGAGCAGCGAAGCGTTCCATGCCCAACCGAGCTGGGCTGTGAACAGCCCAATGGCGTCGATTTTGCCCGTGGTCGAGATCAACGGATCGATCAGGCTGACGCGCGTGTTCTTGATCTCGGCCCAATCGCCCTGAGCTTCCAGACCAAGCACAAACTGATTGGTTTGCCAGCGGTACCCGATCTGTCCACCGGCAAGACCACCGGAGCGATCGGCGCAGCCACCTGCCAGCGTCCCAGCGGGCGTTACGAAGTCGGCGCAACCATGGCTTTGCCCCCAGCCACCGTTGGCGCCGATGTAGAATCCGCTCCAGTTGTAGATCGCCACCACTGGTGCCGGCGGCGGCGCCTTGACGGCCATGTCGGCCGCCATGGCCGGAGCCGCCATACTCAGTGCCACGAAGCCGATCGCAGCAGTCGAAAACTTCCTCATTGTCTCGTCCCCTTTTTTGCTCTTTCGTTCAATTCGCTGTTTCGTCCAAAAATGAGCACCCATGCCGACCAGGTGCATAAGGTTCGCGAATGTGAGGAACTTTACGCGGGCAGGAGTCTCGAAGCCCGTATCAAAATGGCAACACCCAAGCGCCATCTCTATGCACCGTAGCGTGCTTAATCGATGCTCGACGCTTCTGACGGTAGAGAGCCGCCGTCATCGTTGAGCCACGCATGGATATCTGGCGCCGGAATGAGCCGCCTCGGAACGTGAGGATTGATCGTACCTGCAAAAACAGAGAGGCCTTCATCGAGCTTTGCGCGCGCGAACAACTTGGCTTCATCCTCGGTCGCGAACGTCCGCGTCTCGCGCGGACTGCGCTGCCTCGGCAAAACGCCACGTTGTCGAATTTCAAAGCTGACGTACCAAGTCGGGATCATCGCACCTGTCAACCTGCGAGCCTCGAAGTCGGGTTGTGGCGCGATCGTCATCCGCGTATTTGATGCAGATCAAACCCCGCGCGTCACACCGGCGACCGGAAGGTCGAGTAGAACGTCGGCAGGACGGTATCGTCGGCGCAACAATCGATGCTCACTTCGAACGCGGCTAACCTCATTGGATCACTTCCGCACCAACAGACTGACCGCCGAGAAACTGCGCGACGATGATCTCGCCGACCTCGTCGCGCTCCATCTCGATGCCGAGGTGTCGCGCTATCTCGGCGGCGTGCGCTCGGCCGAGACAACGAAGATCTATCTTGCCGTCAACATGGCCCATTGGGACCAGCACGGCTTCGGGCTCTGGGCGCTGCGAACGACAGACGGCCAGTTCGCCGGACGGGCGGGCATCCGGCACATCCTCGTGGACGGCATCGACGAGATCGAGATCGCCTACACCTTCAAGCGCGAATTTTGGGGCAAGGGACTTGCGAGCGAGATCGCGACCGCGCTGACCGACATCGGGCTGTCACAGCTGAAATTGCCGTCCCTCATCGGTCTGGTCTTCGTCGGACACGGCGCGTCCCGCCGCGTGCTGGAGAAGTCGAATTACGTCCTAGAGAAGAGCACGACGCATCATGGCGAGGACGTCGTGATCTACCGCGCCCGGCTGTGAGAGGCGGCCTGACGCTCAGCTGGTGCGCAGCCGAGCAACCGATTGCGGCAACGACGCGAGAAACAACACGGCGCAAACACTGAGCAAGACGATATCCTTGAACAGGAATTCGCCGGTTAAATTCCACGCCATTGGATCGGATGAGAGGCTCCATTTGACCACCCCCGGCGTCGTGAAGAAGAACGACCATGTGATCGCGAAGGTCACCACGCCCATGAGCGAGCCGACGGCGGACAAGATTGGGCTGAACGCGCCAGCCGCGAGCAGCGCCGCAATCACGAATTCAGAAACACCGAGGAAATACGCCTCTCCCCTGAGGCCGAACACCGACAGCCAGGAGATGAACGGACTGTTGGTGATGAACTGGGCGATGCCCTGGGCGGATTGCAGCGTGAACTTCTGCATTCCGAACGACACGAATATGATCACCATGACCCAGCGGAGAATGGCGAGAGGACGATAAGAACCGCCGCCATTCTCCGCGACGTTGAATCCCTTCATGTGACGATGTCTCCCCGGAGTGCACATGCATCTGTTGGCGAACCAAACGTTCGCTACAGGCTGTACGGAGAGGAGCATCGGTCGTTACATTCGGAGCGAGTTCCGCTGATCACAGCTGCGTGCAATGCGCGTGTCCGTGGCGAGCGAGCACTCTGTCGCCAGATCCGCACATTCACTGACAGACCAGTACGGGGGTTTTCGCCTGCGCCAGCACCTTGTTTGTCACACTCCCGATGAGAAGCATGGAGAGTCCGCTGCGCCCATGGGATGACATGACGATGAGATCGCAACCTTTATTCTCGGCTGCTGCGATGATGGCTTGATGGGGTTGCCCGTTCTCCACTTGAATCGGTTCGCAGGAAACGCCGGCCTCCTTGGCCGCCTTTGCCGCGCGATCCAACGCGCTCGTGGCCTGTTCCTTGCGCAACTCGGCATATGTTGCGACTGCTTCACGGAACCGCCCTGTCATTTCTGAGAACGGCTCCACAACGAAGATGAGAGATACTTTGGCACCAAGGGATTTCGCCAACGCCAACCCATGCGCCACTCCATGCTCCGCCAGCTCCGACCCATCTGTCGGAATGAGAATATGCCGGTACATGCTTCACCTCCCGCCGGTCTGGACCTATCGCCGCCTTCCGAAGGTAAGCTGGGCCCGCGTTTCGGATTCGGCCTTGAGATAGATCAAACTTTCGGCCCAACACGCCGTGACCCGGATGCCGGCATTGGCGCAAATCGGACGGGCCAAATCGGACGGGCGATGGCCCGTTGCGTCGTCGCTCTATGGGCGAGAAGGCGCCGGGACTGACGCAGGACTCCTGTCGCCCGGCCACGCGGCCATCGCCGCCCTGGCTGCGCCTCTCAACTCCTCGGGCGAGGCGCCGTCCTTGGCCTGGATGGCCATTCCCTGGAAGACGCCGAGGTAGAACCGGCTCAGGGCATCGATGTCCGTCGCAGCGGGCAGCTCGCCATTGGCGACCGCCCCTTCGATCCGAGCGCGCAGATTGGCGAGCATGTCGAGGCGGACCTTTTTGATGGCGCGGGCGATTGTCGCCGGCCATTCGTCGCTGACGGCGCCCAGCACGGCCATGCAGCCGGCCGGCGCCGTCCGGGATTTCGGCAGGGTCTCGGCCGCCGCGACCAGCAGATTTTCAATCCCGGCACGCGCGGTTGCGCCTTCCGCGAGCCTGTCCCACACCGGTTGCCCATGGGTCAGGACGTAGTGCTCGATCGCCGCAAGATAGAGCGCCTCCTTGCTGTCGAAGGCCGCATAGAGACTCGGCGAGCGGACGCCCATGGCGTCACAAAGGTCGTGCATCGAGGCCGCCTCGAAACCCTTGCGCCAAAACAGGAACATGGCGGCTTCGAGTGCCGCCTCGCGGTCAAATTCCCGTGGCCGTCCCGCCATCGCATCCCTTTCTGTAGTGATCAACACATAATCCCCTTGACGCGACCGATCAAGGCGCCACATATTTTGTGTCGATCGTTACAGAATTGGAKAGATCAGATGACGCTGGCAGGAAAACGGGCCCTGGTGACGGGCGCAAGCAGGGGTATTGGTGCAGCCATTGCGAAAGCACTGGCGACGGAAGGCGCGGACGTTGCGATCACTTATGAGAAGTCCGCAGACAGCGCCGCGAAGGTGGTTGACGCCATCAAGGCGACGGGGCGCAAAGCCGTGGCGATCCAGGCCGATAGCGCCGATGTCGCCGCCGTCCAGGCCTCGGTCGACAAGGCCGTCGCTGCGCTGGGCGGGCTCGATATCCTCGTCAACAACGCCGGAATTCTGCGCTTGGGCGGCCTCAACGACATCTCGCTTGGGGATATCGACGCACTCCTGAACGTCAACGTCCGTTCCCCGATGGTCGCGAGCAAGGCCGCGCTGCGCCACCTCGGCAAGGGCGGCCGCATCATCACCATCGGCAGCTATTTCGCCGACCGCGTGCCCTCGCCGGTGCTCGGCGTCTACGCGGCGTCGAAGTCGGCGCTTGCCGCGTTCACGAAGGCCTTGGCACGGGAGCTCGGCCCCCGGGACGTCACGGTCAATCTGGTGCAGCCGGGCTCGATCGACACCGACATGAATCCTGCGAGCGGCCCGACCGCGGAGACGTTGAAGCAGTTCATGGCACTCGGCCGCTATGGCGCAACGGATGACATAGCAAGCGCGGTTGCGTTCCTGGCGAGCGCGAAGGCCAAATACATCACGGGCTCGACATTGACGGTCGACGGCGGCGCGAACGCTTAGCGCGTTTTCGAGCCGGGATGCTGTCAGCACTCAATGGAGCAACTGAAGGAGCAATGACGGTGCCCTAGACTCCGTCATTGCGAGCGTAGCCCGGATGGAGCCCAGCGTAATCCGGGTCTTCTTGCGCGGACACGGCTGTCCCGGATTGCGCTGCGCTCCATCCGGGCTACGGAACCCTACCTGAAATACCCCAGCACGAGATCGAGATCCGAGCTGCCCGCGACCGTGCCGTTCAGCTCGGCGTCGATGACGCGGCGGCAGGCTTCGATCGCGGCGTGGTCGCCGAGATCGTTGGCGGCTTCCAGCACGAGCCAGGCGGCGTCGACCGAGGCCTTGTCCGGAGTGCCGCCGCCGAGATCGGCGGTGACGGCCTTGTCGAGGTTCTTGTTCGGATTCTTGCGAACTGCGGTGCCGAATTGAGGCAACATTGCAAATACTCCCCTGCCAATTCCCGGATGATGCTCAGTGGACCTTGATGCTCAGTGGACCTGGAGCTCGGGCTGACGACCCTGGGCGGGGTCGGCGCCAGCGCTGTTCTTGCGCGACTGGTAGAACTTCAAAATGCTGCGCGACGTCTCGATCTTGAGCCGGCCGAAATCGCGCTCATTGTCGTGGAGCTCGCGCGCCGTGATCAGATGATCCTTGGCGCCGAGGAACAGCAGCGACATGGTCGTATCCCAGGAGAAGTCGAGCGCCTTGCACAGCACCAGGATCATCTCGCGGTTGCGGTCCATCAACGCGCGCTCGATCACGTCGACCGGCAGCGCCGACAGCAGCGACAGGCCGATCTGCACCTCGTCGAAGCGATGCTGGCGGGCATAGTTCGAGATCGAATCCTGGTTGAGGTTGCCCTGCCGGTACTGCGTCGTCACCACGCGCTTGGCGACGAAATAGCTGCGCGAGGACGGACCGAACTTGGATTGCAGATCGCCGGTGACCTCGGTCACCGAGCTCTGGATCTGCGCCATCATCTCCGGCCGCTCGGTCTCGAGCCGGCGGCGGACGTCCTCCGACGCCTTCGAGATGAGCTGCTGGAAGATGTGGCGCGGCACGTCCTTGCGCAGGCCGAGCTGCTCGGCAAGGATCGAATCGCCCTCGGCGCGCCGGACCATGTGCAACAGGCCCGACCCCGAGAAGCGCGCGCCCTCGTTCCTGGCCACGGAGGTCACGACCTCCTGGTCACCACGCTTGACCAGCACGTCGGTGACGGCCTCGCCGATCGACTGGCGCTGGGAAATCGCGAGCAGATGCGCCTGTCCCTTGGTCAGGGCGCTCTCGACCAGCATCTTCTCGTCGATCCGCGTGGAGTCGCGCAGCACGGGACCGGCGACCTCGATCTCGTCGTCGAGCGCGAGCTTTGCAATGACGTTGAGCGGGGCGTGATCGCAGGCCGACATCAGCTCGGAGAGCTGCGTCCGCGCTGCGACCTCGATCTCGTCGGCAAGACGGCCGATGACCTCGCCGAACATGCTGATCTCGTCGTCGCTATAGCGGCCGGTGATCAGAATGTCGGTCGCATGCCACAACGCCTTCGCCCGGCTCTCGTCGGTGCCGCGCGCGATCGCGTCGTCCAGATCCTGTAGAAGCGATGTTGCCCCGTTCATGTCGATCACCCCAGTTCTTGGTAGTTCTTTGGCGAGCCGTCCCGCCGCTCGTGGCGCGACGCCGGATTCCTCTGGAACCGACACTAGGGATCAAACGCGAGAATCCGGTAAAGTCGGCAGATCAGTTTTGCCGACTAAAACTCATTAAAATGCGCGGGAATGTGTTCACCGGCAGGCAAGGGGGAAGGTGCGCTCCCTCTCCCGCTTGCGAGAGAGGGTTGGGGTGAGGGTGTCTCCGCAGAGAGACTCCCCCAGAGGAGAGAGCCCTCACCCGCACCTTCGGAATAGCCGAGGCTTCGCCTCGGCGTTCTTCGATGACGGCCGCCGAAGGCGGCCTATCCTCTCCCGCAAGCGGGAGAGGTTGACCGAGCCCGCCGCCCGACCTCTCCAAACTAACGTCGCCTAAGGATTCGACGGCGTCAGCACCAGCGGCGGCTTCGGCTTGGGTCTTGGCGGCGGCGGTCCGGGCGCCGGCCTCACCTCGATCGGCGGCGGCAGCGGCGCCGCCTGGCTTGCGAGCGGCGGGCTCGGTGCGGCGGGAGCGGCCTGCGGCGCCTTCGGCATCGGCGCGGCCTTAGGCTCACCCCTGGGCTCAACCCTGGGCTTCGGCGGCGGCGCGCGGCGCGGATCGCGGCCGGGCACCGGCACGTCGGTCAGCGACGGCTCCGGATCGRGCGAGACCAGCGTCGGCAGCGCCGCGGTGGCCGGTGGCGGCTCACCGCGCTCGATGGCATCGAGCCGGCGCGTTTCGCGATCGATGGTGCGCACCGCAAGCCATGAGGACAGCGGCGCGAGATCGAGGGTGCGGTTCAGCCGGTCCGGCGGGCCAGCCGCGAACAACTGGATCTCCGGCGGGGCGCCGGACAGCCCGGTCATGATCGGCGTCAGGCTGGCGCGGATGTCGGCCTGGTCGGCGGGAATGTCGTAGCCGCCGGAGACGATGGCGCGGGCGTTCTTCGCCTCGAGCGGGGTGGCGCCGACGCGCAGCCGGCCATCGCGGATCGTGAACGGGATCTGCGCCGAGGCGACCGCAATGGGAGCTGCCGACAGCGCGGGCTCGACCAGCTGCCGCAGCCGGTTGTCGTCGGCGACCTGGCCGCCGTCGCTGGCGCGGATGGCGATCTCGAAGGCGCGGGGATTGAGGCCGGCGATCTCGGCGGCGTCGAGCGTCACCGTGCCATTGCCGGCGAGCGCGCCGGTCAAGGCAGCGAGGCTGCGGCCCTGGCTCGTCAGCGCCATCTGCACCGAGGCGCGCCCCTTCGGCAGCGCGAGATCGCGGTAGCGCAGCGCCGCCGCATCGACATTGCTGAGCTCGATACGCGCGTTCAGCGCGAGGCCGCCCGCGCCATTCCGCGCATCGAGGCTCGCCGACATCTCRCCGCCGCCGAGGCCGCCCTTCAGCGCGTCGAGCGCGAGCGACTGGCCGTCGGTCCTGATGGTGCCGCCCACGGGGCGCAGCTCTATCCCGCCCGGCAGGCTCCCGCGCAGGGCCTGGAATGCGATCCGGCCGCGCCAGCCACCGATGAGCCCCGCGCCCAGCGGCTCGGCTGCGTCGCGTCCCGCCGCGCCGAGGGCGATCGCCAGCGCGGGCGCGAGATCGAGCGCGTCGAGGCCGACCTCGCCGTCGATGCTCTTCTCCTGATCGAGCGTCACCGCCAGATGGCCGCGCAAATGCGAGCCGGCCGCGCTGCCGTCGAGATCGTCGAAGGTGAGGCGATTGCCGGACAGGCCCACGCGCGAGGACAGGTTGACGTTCCGAGCCGACTTGTCGGCAGGCCCGGCGCCGAACAGCGGCGCCAGATTGGCGTTGCGCACGCGCAAATTCACGCTGGCCTTCGGCTCCGGCGCGGACAATTCGACGCTGCCCTGCGCATCCGCGTCCAGCCCGCCGCCGCTGAGCTTCGCGTTCAATTGCAGCGGCCGGCGCCACGCGCCGCTTAACCGGCCTTCGAACTGCGAGGCGCCCTCGCCTGCGGCCACCAATCGATCGAGGCCGAGCAGCGCCAGCAGCGCGCCGGCCTGCGGCGTCGACAATTTCGAGTCCAGCGTGAAGTCGCTGTTGCGCAAGCGGTCGATGTCGATGCCGGTGACGGCCACGAGCGGCGTCTGCGCGGCCAGCGTCGCGGTGGCCTTGAGCTGCGGTGCGTCGAGATCGAGCACGGCGCGGGCGTCGCTGCGATCGGCATGCTCGGCGTTCCTGTCGAGGCTCAGATCGAGCTTCACGCGCGTTGCGCCGGGCAGCGCCGGGAGCGCATCGAACCGGGCGCGGACCGAAGGCGCAAACGGCTCGATCAGCGCGGTGAGCTCGCGCAGCGAATTGGCCGACGATTTCAGCGCGAGCCGCCCGGTGGCCTTGGCGCGGTCGAAGCTGCCGCTCGCCTCCGTCGTCGCGCCGCTCGCCTGACCGAAGCGCAACTGCTCCAGCGACAGTGACGTCGGGCCGTAACCGAGCTTTGCCGCGAATGGCCGCAGCTCCTGGCCGGCGGAGGTCGCGCGGCCAATCTCGAGCGAAAGCTTTGCTTCCTCCGGCCATTCGCCCTGCGGTCCCGCAAGCGCGCGCGCAAAACTCGCGGCCGCATCGAGATCGAGGCGATCGGCCTTCAGCTCCGCGTCGATCCGCGAGCCCTTGCTCGCGCCGGTCTGTGCGAAATCGATCCGGCCCTCGACGGCGCCACCTTCGATATCGGCCTTCAGCTTCTCGATGGCGAAATGGTTTGCCGCGATCGTCACCTCGCCGGAAAGGCGCAGCGGCCTGGTGCTGCGGCGGTTGACCTCGCTTCGGCCCTGGAGCCAGGCCACCAGCGTATCGGGATCGGAGGATTCGACGCTGAGGCGGCCGCTGAAGCTGCTGGAGCCCGGCGCCGCGCCGTTGAGCGCGAGCTGCGTCATGCCGGGGGCGCGCAGGTCGAGACGCTGGAAGGTCCAGGATTTGCCGTCGGTCGTCAGCTCCGCCGTGATGTTCTGGAGCGGCCGTGCGCCCAGCATGATCTGGTCGGAGTTGAACTCGATCTGCGCCGGGATCGGCGCCTGCGGGATAGCCGCGAGACCCGCGCGCAGCGCCGGCAGGATGCGCAGCGGTGCGGCATCGCTCTTACCCGCGAGCTWGTCGGCGTCGACCTGGCGCGCCGACAGCACCGCGCGCAGCAGCGGCGAGGCGCCAAATTTGAGATCGCCGACGCCGCCGGCCTTCAGCGCATTGTCTTCCGTGCCGAAGCTGGCGTCGATCTGGTCGAATTTGGCGCCGGCCGGATCGGCCTTGAGCTTTGTCGTGAGCTTCCAGGGCGTCGGGCCCGCCTCGCCCGGCTTTTTGGCCGGCGGCACCGCCAGCGTCAGCGCACCCTCGAATTTCGGCAGGCGGTTGTCGAAAGCGAGCACGCCTTCGAGATCGGCGAGGATGGCGCGCTCGCCGGGATCGATATTGAGATGGAGGCGGGTGGCGCTGCCGTCGGCGCTCGGGCCGGAGGAGATG
>NZ_JBFULT010000230.1:0-11098 GCF_054049755.1 Bradyrhizobium sp. P5_C11_2 | reverse complement strand
GTTTCCTCCCATAGCGCCCGGTCGATGTCGAAATGCGTGTCCCCGTCGGGCCGCGCATGCACTTCCGTGATCTCGAGCCGATCGGCGCGATCGATCCATTGCCGATAGATCTCGGCGCCGCCGATCACCGCGATCTCGGCGACTGAACGCCGCAGGGCGTCGCCGCGCGCGACCGCGTCCGCATCCGCCGCCGATGTCGTGACGATAGCGCCGGCGGCGCGATAATCCGCATCGCGCGTGATGACGATGTTGGTGCGGTTGGAAAGCGGCCGGCGCAGCGATTCGAAGGTCTTGCGGCCCATGATCACGGGCTTGCCGATCGTGAGCGCCTTGAAACGCTGCATGTCGGATTTCAATCGCCACGGGATCGCGCCGCCAGCGCCGATGACGCCGTTCTCCGCAATCGCGACGACGAAGACGATCTCCATCAGCTCGCGCTCCCGGCAAGCCGCGCCAGCGCAGGCCCGGTGACGCGGCACAACGTCCAGTCGTCCATCATCACGGCCCCGAGCGACTTGTAGAACGCGATCGACGGCGCGTTCCAGTCCAGCACCGCCCATTGCAGGCGCGACCAGCCGTTCTCGACGCACTCCCTGGCCAGATAGACCAGCAGTGCCTTGCCGAGGCCCCTGCCCCGATGCGACGGCCGCACGTAGAGGTCTTCGAGATAGATGCCGTAGCGGCCGCTGAAGGTGGAGAAATTCGCAAACCACACCGCAAAGCCGACGGGTTCGCCGTTCCACTCGGCGATCGCGCAATAGAGCCGCGGATCAGCGCCGAACAGCGCATCCGCGATGTCAGCCTCGGTTGCCTCGACCTCGTGCGAGAGCTTTTCGTACGCGGCGAGTTCGCGGATGAAGGCGAGAACGAGCCCGGCTTCGCCCGGGCGCACGCGGCGGATGTTGAGCGACATCAGTCCTAGACCGCGACTTCCGCCTTGATATGCGGATGCGGATCGTAGCCGACGAGCTCGAAATCCTCGTAGCGGAAGGAGAAGATGTCCTTCACGTCGGGATTGATCCGCATCACCGGCAACGCGCGCGGCGCGCGCGTGAGCTGGAGCCGCGCCTGCTCCAGATGGTTGGAATAGAGATGGGTGTCGCCGAACGAATGCACGAAGTCGCCGGGCTTCAGGCCCGTGACCTGCGCCACCATCAGGGTGAGCAGCGCATAGGAGGCGATGTTGAAGGGCACGCCGAGGAACACGTCGGCCGAGCGCTGGTAGAGCTGGCACGACAGTTTTCCGTTCGCGACGTAGAACTGGAACAGGCAGTGACACGGCGGCAGCGCCATCTTGTCCACTTCGGCCGGATTCCAGGCCGAGACGATCAGGCGGCGCGAGTCCGGATTGCGCTTGATCATGTCGACCACGTTCGAAATCTGGTCGATGCTGCGTCCGTCCGGCGCGGGCCAGGAACGCCATTGATGGCCGTAGACCGGGCCGAGATCGCCGTTGGCGTCCGCCCACTCGTCCCAGATGGTGACGCCGTTGTCGCGCAGGTACTTGATGTTGGTGTCGCCATTCAGGAACCACAACAGCTCATGCACGATCGCCTTCAGCGGCAGCCGCTTGGTGGTCAGCATCGGGAAGCCGGCGGACAGATTGAAGCGCATCTGATGGCCGAACACCGACAGCGTGCCGGTGCCGGTCCGATCGGTCTTCTCGGCGCCGTCTGAAAGAATCCGCTCGAGCAGGTCCTGATACTGGTGCATGTGCCAAAAACCTTTAGGAAGACGGCAGCCTTTGGGGGAACGGCGAACTTAACGACCACCCCCGTGCCGCGACAGCGGCGATTCGCCGTCTGCACGCATTATACCCGGAAAAAGTGAGTGCTCCCGGCCCAAACGACAAGGGGCGGAACTCGCATCCCGCCCACGCCTATCGGATTGATTGTGCTGATTAACTTGCCGGCTTGAGCACCGGGCTCCACTTCGCGATTTCGCTCTTCACGAGCTTGGCGAGGGCCTCCGGCGTCCGTTCCGCAGAGGCTGGGATGACGCTGCCAAGCTCGAGCAGGCGCTTGCGCACGGTTTCGTCGTCGAGCGCCTTCACGGCGGCGGCGTTCAAGCTGGCCAGGATCGCCGGCGAGGTTCCCTTCGGCGCGAACATGGCATTCCAGGCCTGGGCCTGGAATGCGGGCAGGCCCGCTTCCGCCGTCGTCGGCACGTTGGGAAGCGACGGATTGCGCTCGGCGGTTGCGATGGCATAGGCCTTGATGGTGCCGGCATTGATCTGCGGCACGGCGTTGACGATCTGGTCGCACATGTAATCGACCTGGCCCGCCACCAGCGCGTTCATCGCGGGTCCCGTGCCGTTGAAGGGCACACCGACCGGCTTGATGTCGAGGATGGAGTGCAGGAGCTCGCAGGACACGTGCGAGACCGAGCCGACGCCGGCATGCGCCGCGTTCACCTTCTCGGCGTTGGCTTTCACGTAGGCGACGAACTCCTTGAGGTCCTTTGGCGGAAAGTCCTTGCGCGCCAGGATCAGGATCGGCGTACCCGCGAGCAGTGCGATCGGCTCAAAGTCCTTTTCCGGATGATAGGCGAGCTTCGGATAGAGCGGCACCGAGGCGGCATGCGTGCCCATATGCCCGGTGATCAGCGTATAGCCGTCATTGGCGGCACGCGCCGCGCGCGTGGTCGCGGTGGTGCCGCCGGCGCCGACCACGTTCTCGATGATGATGCTCTGGCCCAGCGTCTGCGCCATATGCGCGGTGACGATGCGCGAAATGACGTCGGTCGGGCCGCCGGCTGCGAATGGCACGATCATGGTGATGCTGCGCGTCGGATAGGTCTGCGCTTGAGCCGGCGCGACAAAGGCGCCGAGCGATGCAAGCGCCGCGGCACATGCGCCCGCGAGCGCGCGAATGAAGGTCATTTCGATCCCCTCCGGACACAAAACAAAAATGCCGGCCACCCGGCCGGCATTTTCATTTCACGAAGCTGTCACACGAGTCGATTCGACTTCCGAATGCGGCGCGCCGACGCAGGGCGCGTGGCGATCAGTTCTCGGATTCGGTGAACACCTCGTCGCGCTTGGCGCGCAACGCGGGCAGCACCGTGAGGATCAAGAGCCCCGCCGCGATCGCCAGCAGCACGGCCGACAACGGACGCGTCAGGAACACGCTCCAGTCGCCGCGCGAGATCAAGAGCGCACGGCGCAGGTTTTCTTCCATCAGCGGTCCCAGCACCATGCCGAGCAGCAGCGGCGCCGGCTCGAAATCGTGCTTGATCAGCCAGTAGCCGACCAGGCCGAACACGCCGGCGAGGATGACATCGACCGGTGCGTTGTTCACCGAATAGATGCCGATCGCGCAGAAGATCACGATCGAGGGGAACATCAGCCGGTAAGGCACGCGCAACAGCCGCACCCAGATTCCGACCAGCGGCAGGTTGATGATGATCAGCATCAGATTGCCGATCCACATCGAGGCGATCATGCCCCAGACGAGATCCGGCTGCTTCTGCATCACCTGCGGGCCCGGGACGATGCCGTGAATGGTCATCGCGCCCACCATCAGCGCCATCACCGCGTTCGGCGGGATGCCGAGCGTCAGCAGCGGGATGAAGGAGGTCTGCGCCGCCGCGTTGTTGGCGCTTTCCGGCGCCGCCACGCCCTCGATCGCGCCGCGACCGAACCGCGACGGGTTCTTGGCGATCTTCTTCTCGAGCGTGTAGGCCGCGAACGACGCGATCACCGCGCCGCCGCCCGGCAGGATGCCGAGGATCGAGCCGAGCACGGTGCCGCGCAGGATCGCGGGCGCCGAGTCGACCAGGTCCTTCCTGGTCGGCATCAAGCCGGTGATCTTCTGCTGCACGAGATCGCGGTTCATCTCGGCGCCGGCGTCGAGATTGCGGATGATCTCGGCAAAGCCGAACACGCCCATCGCCACCGTTGCAAAGCCGAGACCGTCGGCAAGCTCGGGAATGTTGAACGCCATGCGCGAAGCGCCGGTCTCGATGTCCGAGCCGACAATCGACAGCAACAGGCCGAACACGATCATCGCGATTGCCTTCAGCACCGAGCCCTTGGCCAGCACCACCGCGAAGATCAGGCCGAGCACCATCAGCGAGAAATACTCGGCCGGACCGAACGCCAGCGCGAGCTTGGTCAGCGGCGCGCCGAGCACGGCGATCAGAACGGTCGCGACGCAGCCGGCGAAGAACGAGCCGATCGCCGCGATCGCCAGCGCCGGGCCGGCGCGGCCCTGCTTCGCCATCTGGTGGCCGTCGATGGCGGTGACGACCGACGTCGCCTCACCGGGTATGTTGACCAGGATCGAGGTGGTCGAACCGCCATACTGGGCGCCGTAATAGATGCCGGCGAGCATGATCAGGGCGCCGACCGGCGGCAGGCCAAACGTGATCGGCAGCAGCATTGCCACCGTCGCGATGGTGCCGATGCCCGGGAGAACACCGACCAACGTGCCGACGAGGGCACCGATCAGGCACATCAGAAGATTGATCGGAGAGAGCGCAACGGCAAAACCGTGAGCGAGGTTGGCAAAGATATCCATCACACCCTCACTGAACCAGGAAACGCGGGAACATCGGCATCGGCAGCCCGAGCACATAGGGGAACAGAACCGCGCAGCCGAGCGTCAGGCAGGCGCCGACGATGGCGGCCTCCAGCCAGCGCGTTTCGTGAGATCCCGCCGCCGCAATCATGAAGCTCACGAACGCCGAGACCACGAGGCCGAGCGGCCGGATCGCCAGCGCAAAGAACACGATCGAGACCATCACGAACAGCGGCCCGCGCCAGGAATAATGGGCGAGCGCCGGCCCCTCGGCCAACAGTCCCGTCAAGGCGATGCCGGCGGACAGGGCAACCAGAAGTCCGCCGAACATCCGGGGCGCGGTCCCGGCGCCGAAGGAGAAGCCGCGCATGCCCTGCAAATCGCTCGAGGCCCACAGCGCGAACAGAGCGACCGCCATCAGCACGATGCCGCCGATGTAATCCTGTGCCGATTTGATCGTCATGAACAGCGTAAGGATCGCCACCGCAAACAGCGGGTAGGAGTAGATCAGCGCCAGCAGCACGTCGGATGACGCCTTCTTGGTGTCACCGCCGACCGATCCGATCAACGCACCGGGAGCGCCTGCGAGCAGCGCGGTAGCGTGGCTGATCAGGACGGTGGCGGGGCCGCGTCCGGTACCCCAGCCAAAGATCGTCCCGATCGACCAGATGAATTCGAAAATCTGCGGCGCAATGGCCAGCAGACAAAAGCCGATCGCCACCGAGGTGTTTCGGGTGGCTGTCGCTGAGTGGCCCATCGTATCGGCCATGCCTGTCTCCTCCGCGACCGGTAAGTCACGAGCACTGTTGTTCTAATCGGCTGGAAAATCGATCCCCCGCCCGGATCACTGCCTAGCGATTTTCATCACACAATGCCAGCAAAACCAAACAGGCCTCCGGCGAGCAGGAGCCATAGTGGATTGATCCGCGACAGGGTCGCAATGATCGCAACCGCCCCGGTTAAGAGCAAAGCAATAACGGTACGATCGGTCGACTGGGCCAGGATCAAGGCGCTTGCCGCCATCAATCCGATCGAGAGCGGAACCAGTGCAGCCTGAATCAGGCCGGGCCAGCGCGATTGGCTCGGCCGGTTCAGGAGCCGGCTGACATAATAGGCAAGCAGGGCCGTCGGCAGGCACATCGCCAGCGTCGCCGCCAGCGCCCCGGGAATTCCGGCAACGGCATAGCCGATTAACGTGACGATAAGGACGTTTGGACCTGGCGAGAGCTGCGCGATCGCATAGGCATCGGCGAACTGCTTGTCGGTCATCCAGTGATGCACGTCGACCGCGATGCGATGCATCTCGGGCACCGCCGCCGCGGCGCCGCCGACCGCGAACAGCGACATCAGACCAAAGGTGGAGATCAACGCCCAGATCGGGCTGTCGCTGGTCATGCTGCTACTTTCCGTCGCAGGAGGAAGGTCACGGCGACGCTGAGGGGAATCGCGACCAGCAGCACGGCCTGGAGCGGCAGGCGAAGCACGCCGATGGTGGTGAACACGCCGAGCATCAGGATGAGCGCGACGGCCTCCATCCGCTTCAACAGCGGCGCCATCATGCGGAAGACCACTGCGATCAAGAGGCCGACCGCGGCGCAGGAGATGCCCGCCAGGCTGCGGCGCAGCACGTCGACATCACCGAAATGGGCGTAGATCGCCGCGAGCACGGTCATGATCAGCGTCGGTGGCAGCAGCAGCCCGGCAAAGGCGGCAACGCCGCCCGCGATCCCACGCAGCCGCGCGCCGAACACCATCGACAAATTGACGATGTTGGGGCCGGGCAGGAAATGGCAGAGCGCGAACGTCTCGTTGAATTCGTCCGCGGTCATCCAGCGGTGCTGCTCGACGATGGCCCGCCGGGCAAACACCAACACCCCGCCGAAACCGGCCAGCGACATCCGGGCGAAGGCCAGGAACAGCGCAGGCAGGCTGGGCGGGAGGCCTTGCGCGGCGGTTGGATCCGGCTCTTGGACGGCCGGTGCTGAGTCCTGGGACATGCCCGAAGCCTAGAACGCGGGCTGCGCCCCGGCCAAGCCCATCCGGAACCTATCCAAAGGGAACAGCGCCGAAGCCGCTTGAATCCCCTGTCATTTGAAACCTTTGCCCCCTATATTGGGGGTGCCGGTTCGCCGGCTATGGAAATAAATGGTCGTCGTAATAAACCATTCGGACCCGGGGGCGGTACCCGGCGCCTCCACCAAAGCCCACCGGATCGCGGGCTCTGACCCGCGAAACAAAGGGGCTTCAGCCTGCCGAAAGGCGGGCTTTGGCGGGGGCGAAATAGGATCGACGAGGGCGTAAAGGGCGTGCTTTTTCCCGGTATTGTTCCGCCGTTATCGGGCTACTGCAATAGTTGCCAACGACAACTTTGCTCCGGTTGCTCAGGCTGCGTAACGCAGTTTGAAAGACCATCTTAAAGTCCTAACGGGTTAAGCTCCGTTAGGCGGGGTTCGGAGGCACCTGGCAACAGAAGCCTCCACTTACATCTTATTATTTCCTTCTCGGCGGGGACTCCTGCTGACCCGTCAGGCGCGGTACTATTGTGGCTTGGCGAGTCGGGCCGGCAGGGCCCGCCTCCTGGAATGCAACAGGACCACCATGGCGACCGATCATATCCGATACGATGTGCTGGCCCGCGACGCGCTGCGCGGCGTGCTGCGCAAGGTGCTGACCGATGCCGCATCCCATGGATTGCCGGGCGAGCATCATTTCTTCATCACCTTCGTATCGAAGGCCGAGGGCGTGAAGCTGTCGTCGCGGCTGCTCGCGCAATATCCGGAAGAGATGACGATCATCCTTCAGCACCAGTTCTGGGATCTGACCGTGCTCGAGGACCGGTTCGAGGTCGGCCTGTCGTTCGGCGGCATTCCGGAGCGGCTGATCGTGCCGTTCAGCGCCATCAAGAGCTTCCTCGATCCGTCCGTGAAATTCGGCCTCCAGTTCGACACCTCCGACGTCGCCGAGGTGGCACCCGAGACGTTGCCTGCGGCTCCTGCGCCAACGGCCGTCGCGGTGCCTGCTGCCCCCGCCGCCGAGACCGCGGAAGGCACGGAGGAGCCGGCAGCCCCGAACCAGGGCGGCGCCGAAGTCGTGCGGCTCGATCGTTTCCGCAAGAAATGATCTAGGTTGGGCCCGCGACCATAGCGCCCGGCCAAACTGCCTATATAGATGAGCCTATCAAGTGGCCGCGCGGCATTTCGCGCGGCGGAATGGATGTGCTCATGGCCAAGACTGCCCGCTCGAAGACCACCACCCCCTCGCGACGCCCCTCCTCCCGCATCGAGACCGACAGCTTCGGTCCGATCGAGGTCCCCGCCGATCGCTATTGGGGGGCGCAGACCGAGCGCTCGCGCCAGAATTTTCGCATCGGCATCGACCGCATGCCGATTGCGCTGGTGCATGCGCTGGGCATCGTCAAGCTCGCGGCCGCACAGTCCAATCGCGAGCTCGGCCTGCTCGACCAGCGCCGCGCCAATGCGATCATCCGCGCCGCGCGCGAGGTGATCGAGGGCAAGCTCGACGACCATTTCCCGCTTGTGGTGTGGCAGACCGGCTCGGGCACGCAGACCAACATGAACCTCAACGAGGTGATCGCCAACCGCGCCAATGAGCTGCTCGGCGGCGAGCTCGGCGCCAAGAAGCCGGTGCACCCCAACGATCACGTCAACATGAGCCAGTCGTCCAACGACTCGTTCCCGACCGCGATGCACATTGCGGCCGCAAGCCGCATCACCGCCGATCTCGTCCCGGCCCTCGGCGAATTGCTCCGTGCACTGCGCAAGAAGGAGAGGGAGTTCGCCAGGATCGTCAAGATCGGCCGCACCCACACCCAGGACGCGACGCCGCTGACGCTCGGCCAGGAATTTTCCGGCTATGCCGCGCAGGTCGAGAGCGGCATCGCCCGGCTCAAGGTCGCGGTGAAAGAGCTCCATCCGCTGGCGCAGGGCGGCACCGCCGTCGGCACCGGCCTCAACTCCAAGCCGCGCTTCGCAAGACTGTTCGCAAAGCACGTGGCCGGGATCACCAAACTGCCCTTCACCAGCGCCGCCAACAAATTCGAGGCGCTGGCCTCCAACGATGCCTATGTGCTGGCGCACGGCGCCATCAATTCGGTGGCGACGGGGCTGTTCAAGATCGCCAACGACATCCGCCTGCTCGGATCGGGCCCGCGCTCGGGCCTGGGCGAACTGATCCTGCCGGAGAACGAGCCGGGCTCCTCGATCATGCCGGGCAAGGTCAATCCGACGCAGTGCGAGGCGATGACCATGGTGTGCTGCCAGGTGTTCGGCAATCACACCGCGATCACGGTCGCCGGCAGCCAGGGCCATTTCGAGCTCAACGTCTACAAGCCCGTGCTCGCCTACAATATGCTACACTCGATCCGCCTGATGGCCGACGCGGCGCGCTCCTTCACCGAACATTGCGTCAGCGGCATCCGTGCCGACGAAAAGCGGATCAAGGAGCTGATGCAGCGCTCGCTGATGCTGGTGACGGCCCTCGCACCGAAGATCGGCTACGACAACGCGGCCAAGGTGGCCAAGACCGCGCACGCTAACGGCACGACGCTGAAGGAAGAAGCGCTGCGGCTCGGCTTCGTCTCGGCGGACGAGTTCGACCGTCTGGTGCAGCCGGAGAAGATGACTAAACCGGGGTAATTCCGAATTCCGATAGTCATCCGTAATGATACGGAGCCCTGAAGCTCAAAATTGTAGGGCTTAAAGGACGGGATTTGATTACCGTCAATGTCGCGGCGGGCATGCGTGCTACGCGGCCATTATGCCCTTGGCGGGGCGAAATTCATCGTTTGATGGCCCGAGAGGCCGATTGACGAGGACGAGCGAATGGCGATCAAGTCTTGTAGGGCGCATCGCGGCGCCCTGTTTCTGAAGGTTTCATCCTGCCCACAGAGGATCGGATGATGGAGACGCGGCATGGGGAAAGTCATCAACCTGAATCGCGTCAGGAAGCGCGCCGAGCGGGAAGCCTCGGCGAAGCAGGCGGACGTCAACCGGGCGAAGTTCGGCCGCACGAAGGCGGAGCGGTCGGCGGAGGAGACGCGCGCGGAGCAGGCGAAGGAGCACCTGGACCAGCACCGGATCGATCGCGAGGAGCAGCCATGAAGTCGCCCGTCGTGAAACGATCGATCGTGGTCGCCGGCCACAAGACCAGCGTCAGCCTGGAAGAGGCGTTCTGGAACGGCATGAAGGAGATTTCGGGCCTTCGCAACATGACGCTGTCAGAGCTCGTCGGGGAGATCGACGGCAACCGCCAGCAGGGCAACCTGTCCTCGGCGATCCGCCTGTTCGTCCTGGACTACTTCAAGAGCCGTGCGATGGCCGTTCCGCCGGAGCAGAAGGTCGCGGCCCAGTAAGCCGCGAGGGCGCTTTCCCGACGCTTTCGGCCTCTGCACTTTAAAATCACTCTAAGGTGCAGTTTCGGCCGACCAGCACGCTTGACCTCAATGCCCTGCGTTGAAAATACAGGGCATGACCGACATCCATGATACGCGTCCGCAGATGCCGCTGGGCCTGGCCCAGCGCGGCTACACCGGCGTCATTCAGCACCTCTCCGCCAGGGACGCGGGCTCGGCGCTCTCGGACCTCGAGCTCGAGAGCCGCCTGCTCGAACTCGGCTTCGTCGAGGGCGCCCGGGTCGAGGTCCTGCACGAGGGGCTGGTCGGGCGCGACCCTATCGCCGTGCGCGTCGACAACATCACCATCGCGGTGCGCCGTCGCGAAGCCATGGCCATCATCGTCGCCTAGATAGCGACCGGACCCCAATTCCAGGCGTTTGATCACATGGAAGCACCCCTGCTGCATCTCGCCCTGGTGGGCACGCCAAACAGCGGCAAGACCTCGCTGTTCAATGCCCTGACCGGCAGCCGGCAGAAGGTCGCGAACTATCCGGGCGTCACCGTCGAGCGCAAGGAAGGCTTCTTCGTCACGCCCCAAGGGCGCCAGGTCTCGGTGGTCGACCTGCCCGGCACCTATTCGCTGCGCGGCCGCAGCCCGGACGAGGAGATCACCCGCGATTTCGTGCTCGGCAAGGCCTCCGGCGAGACCGTGCCCGACCTCGTGCTGTGCGTGGCCGACGCGACCAATCTGCGGCTGACCATCCGCCTGCTGCTCGAGCTGAAGCGCACCGGCCGGCCGATGATCCTCGTGCTCAACATGTTCGACATCGCCACCCGCCGCGGCATCACTGTCGACGCCGAGCGGCTCGCCAAGGAGCTCGGCGTGCCCGTCGTCACCTCGATCGCGGTGCGCAAGGGCGGCACCGCCGACCTCCTGACGCTGACCGACGAGATCGCGGCCAAGCTCGCATCCGAGCCCCAGGAGAACAGCTGGCGCGCGCTCAGCGTCGCCGAATTGCGCGCCACCCAGCGCGAGGCCGACCGCATCATCGCCGACTGCGTCAGCCTGCCGAGCCGGCCCGACACCTGGACCGCGCGGATCGACGCCGTGGTGCTGCATCCCGTCGGCGGCCTCATCGTGCTGGCGGCTATCCTGTTCGTGATGTTCCAGGCGGTGTTCGCCTGGGCGCAGCCGCTGATGGACCTGCTCAAATCAGGCTTCGAC
>NZ_JBFULT010000229.1:0-11119 GCF_054049755.1 Bradyrhizobium sp. P5_C11_2 | reverse complement strand
GCGACAAAGATGCGATCGAGATTGGACGGATCGACCTGGAATTTCGGGTCGATCTCCAGCACGATCATGTACTGGTTGCGCTGGGTGTAGATGATCGAGATCTGCCGCTGCGAGAAGGCGTTGTTCAGCGCATTGTCGATGTCCTGGACCTTGACGCCGAGCGCCGAGGCCTTCTGGCGGTCGATGGACAAGGTCAACTGAAGGCCGCCGGGGTCGCGATCACTGGAAATGTCGGTGATACCCTCGATCGACTCCATGCGCTTGGCCACGATCGGCGCCCATTGCTGCAACAGGCCGAGATCGGTCGAGGAGAGCGTGTACTGGTAGTCGGAATCGCTCTGCCGTCCGCCGGCGCGCACGTCCTGGGCGGCGAACATGAAGAGGCGGATGCCGGGCACCGGGAACAACGCGCGCCTGAGCCGGTCGATCACGAGCTGCGTCGAGACATAGCCGCGCTCCTCCGGCGGCTTCAGGCTGATGAACATGGTGCCGCGGTTCGAGGTCGCGGCCCCCGGCCCGCCGCCGCCGCTGCCGACCGTCGAGCCGATGCCGGCCACAGCCGGGTCCTGCATCACGATGTCCGCAAGCCGCTGCTGGAGGCTCAGCATGGACTGGAACGAGATATCGGCCGAGGCACGCGTCGCGCCGATGACGAAACCGGAATCGTCCGTCGGGAAATAGCCCTTCGGCACCTTGATGTAGAGCGTGACCGTCAGGGCGATGGTGGCGAAGAACACCAGCAGCGTCAGAAAGGGGAATTCCAGCACGGTGCGCAAGGTGCGGGTGTAGAAGGCGACGATGCGCGACAGCGAGCCCTCGATGACGCGATCGAACAGCGTCGCGGTACCGGAGGTGGTCTGCCGGATGTATTGGGCGCAGATCATCGGCGTGACCGTGAGCGACACCAGCGTCGACACCAGGATCGCGAAGGTCAGCGTCAGCGAGAATTCGCGCAGCAGGCGGCCGACGATGCCGTCCATGAAGATCAGCGGCGTGAAGGCCGCGATCAGCGACAGGCTGATCGAGACCACCGTGAAGCCGATCTGCCGGGCGCCCTCCAGCGCCGCCTGGAACGGCCGCATGCCATGCTCGAGATTGCGGTACATGTTCTCGATCATGACGATGGCGTCGTCGACCACGAAGCCGACCGAGATCGCGAGCGCCATCAGCGATAGATTGTCGATCGAGAAGCCCGCGACCCACATGCCGGCGCAGGTTCCGGCGAGCGCGAGCGGCACCGAGATGCCGGCCGCGATCGTCGGCGTGATACGCCGCAGGAACACGAACACCACGACCATCACGAGAATGGCGGTCGCCAGCAGCGTCCATTGCATGTCCAGCACGCTGGCGCGGATGGTGCTGGTGCGGTCGACCAGCGTGGAGATATCGACGCCGGCCGGGATCCACTGCTTCAGCTCCGGGATCAGCTCCTTGACCCTGTCGACGGTGTCGATGACGTTGGCATCGCCCTGCTTGGTGATCTGGATCAGGACCGCCGGCTGCTTGTTGAACCAGGCGATCGAGCGCGCGTTGCGGACGCCGTCCTCGATGTCGGCGACGTCGGATAGCCGCACGAAATTGCCGTTGGAGCTCTTGATGACGATGTCGCGGAACTCTTTCGCCGTGCGCATCTGGCGGTTGAGCGAGAGCGTCTCGCTCTGGCGCTCGCCGTTGAAGATGCCGACCGGACCGAGCGGATTGGCGTTGATGATCGCGGTGCGCACGTCGTCGGTGGCGATGCCGGCGTTCGATAGCGCCACCGGGTTGAGCTGCACCCGCACGGCCGGCTGGTCGGCGCCACTCACAGTCACATCGCCGACCCCCGGCACCTGCGAGATGCGCTGCGCGAGCACGGTATCGGCGACGTCGTAGATCGCACTTGCCGACAGCGTCTTCGAGGTCAGCGCCAGCACGAAGACGGGGGCGCCGGCGGTATTCGCCTTGCGGAACCTGGGCAGCGTCGGCAGGTCGCTCGGCAGGTCGACCAGCGCGGCATTGATGGCCGCCTGCACGTCGCGCGCCGCCTTGTCGATGTTGCGGCCGATGTCGAACTGAAGCTGGATATTGGTCGTGCCGAGCGAGGACGTCGAGGTGATCTGGTTGATGCCGGCGATCTCGCCCAGCCGGCGCTCCAGCGGCGAAGCCACGGTCGCTGCCATCACGGAAGGATCGGCGCCCGGCCGGCTCGCCGAGACGAAGATGGCGGGGAAGTCGACGTTCGGGACCGAGGCGACGGGAAGGAACGCGTAGGCGACGACACCCAGCAGGAACAACCCGATCGAGAGCAGCGTGGTCGCGACCGGGCGGCGGATGAACGGCTCCGAGATCGATGCCATCACTGCATCCCCTCGGTAGCCCCCGCGACCGGCGGGCCGCCGGGCTCAACCGGCGGCAGCGCCTGCTCGAGGCGGCGGTTGATGCGGTCGAGGGCGAGGTAGATCACGGGCGTGGTGTAGAGCGTCAGCAACTGGCTGAGCAGCAGGCCGCCGATGATGGAGATGCCGAGCGGAAAGCGCAGCTCGGCACCGGTGCCGCTTTCGATCGCGAGCGGCAGCGCGCCGAACAGCGCCGCCAGCGTCGTCATCATGATCGGGCGGAACCGCAGCAGGCAGGCCTGCACGATCGCCTCATGCGCCGGCATCCCCTGCCCGCGCTCGGCCTCGAGCGCGAAGTCGATCATCATGATCGCGTTCTTCTTGACGATGCCCATCAACAGGATGATGCCGATCAGGCCGATCACCGAGAGGTCCTGTCCGCACAGCATCAGCGCCAGGATCGCGCCGACGCCGGCCGAAGGCAGCGTCGAGAGGATGGTGATCGGGTGGATGTAGCTCTCATAGAGCACGCCGAGCACGATGTAGATCGTGATCACGGCGGCAAGCAGCAGCCAGGGCTGGCCCGCGAGCGCCTTGGCGAATTCGGCGGCATCGCCGGCATAGACGCCGACGATGCTGTTGGGCATGCCGATGCGGGTCTCGATCGTCTTCACCGCCGCGACGGCATCGCCGAGCGCCGCGCCCGGTGCGAGGTTGAAGCTGAGCGAGATCGCCGGGAATTGCGCCTGGTGCGAGATCGCGAGCGGCGCCGTGGTGCGTGTCAGGGTCGCCACCGCCGACAGCGGCACCTGGGCGCTGGGCGCGCCGGCGATGCTGCTCGCAGCACCCGGCAGATAGAGCTTTGACAGGATCGAGGGATCGCGCTGGTACATCGGCAGCGCCTCCAGCACCACGCGGTACTGGTTGGCCTGGCCGTAGATGGTCGAGATCTGCCGCTGCGCGAACGCGTCGTTGAGCGTGTCGGTGATGCCTTGCAGGCTGACGCCGAGCTGGCCGGCACGGGTGCGGTCGACGTCGAGCTGCGCGCGCAGGCCGCCCTCTTGCGCCTCGGAGGAGACGTCCCGGAACAGGGGATCGCGCCGCAYCTCGTCAACCAGCTTGCGTGCCCATTGCGACACCAGCGCCGCATCCGTGCCGGTCAGCGTGTACTGGTATTGCGAGCGGCTCGACTGGGTCGAGATCTGCACGTCCTGCACCGGCTGGAAATAGACGGTCATGCCGGGGATGCCGGCCACCCTCTGCTTCAGCCGGGTGATGACCCCGCTGACATCGTCGCGGCGTTCGCCGCGCGGTTTGAGCGTCATGACGAGGCGGCCGACATTGGTGGTCGGGTTGACCGACCCCGCGCCGATCACCGAGACCACGCCGACCACGTCGGGGTCGGCCTTGATGGCGTCGGCGGCCTCGGCCTGCCGCTTCTGCATCTCCGCGAACGATACGTCCGGCCCGGCCTCCGTCACCGCGGTGATCGAGGCGGTGTCCTGGAGCGGCAGGAAGCCCTTTGGCGCGACGACGTAGAGGACGAGGGTCGCAACCAGCGTGGCGAAGGTCACGACCAGCGTGGCGCGTTGGCGCTCCAGTACCCAGAGCAGCGACCGGTGGTAGACCTCGACGGTGCGATCGATGAAGCGGCTGATCGCGGCCAGCCCCGGCACCGCCAGCTCCTCGTGGGCGTGCTTGAGCAGGCGCGAGCACATCATCGGCGTCAGCGTCAGCGAGACCACGGCTGAGGTCACGACCGCGATCGTCAGCGTCAGCGCGAACTCGCGGAACATGCGCCCGACCAGGCCGGACATGAACAGCAGCGGGATGAACACCGCGATCAGCGATACCGTCAGCGAGATCACGGTGAAGCCGATTTCGCTCGCGCCCTTCAGCGAGGCCTCCATCGCGCTCTCGCCGTTCTCCATGTGGCGGACGATGTTCTCGATCATCACGATGGCATCGTCGACGACGAAGCCGGTACCGATCGTGAGCGCCATCAGCGACAGATTGTCGAGGCTGAAGCCGGCAAAATACATGATGCCGAAGCTGGTGATCAGCGACAGCGGCAGCGCCACGCCCGCGATCAGCGTGGCCCGCAGCGAGCGCAGGAACAGCAGCACCACCAGCGTCACCAGCACCACGCTGAGGATCAGCGTGAACTGCACGTYGCGCACGGAGGCGCGGATGGTGACGGTGCGGTCGGAGACGATGGTGAGGTTCACCCCGGCCGGAATCGCGCGCTGAACCTTGGGGATTTCGGCGCGGATCTGGCTGACGACGTCGATCACGTTGGCGCCGGGCTGGCGCTGGATGTCGATGATGACGGCCGGCGTGCCCTGATACCAGCCGCCGGTGCGGTCGTTCTCCAGGCCGTCGACGATTTGCGCGACGTCGCCGATCGTGACCGGCGAGCCGTTGCGGTAGGCGACGATGATTGGCCTGTAGGCGTCCGCCGCGGCGATCTGGTCGTTGGCCGCGATGATGTAGGCCTGCTGCGCGCCGTCGAGCGAGCCCTTCGGCCCGGAGACGTTGGCGTTGGAGATCGCCGTGCGCAGATCCTCCATGGCGATGCCGTAGGACGCGAGCCGCGCCAGATCCGCCTGGATGCGCACGGCCGGCTTCAGCCCGCCGAGCACGGAGACGCGCCCGACGCCGGAGATCTGGCTCAGCCGCTGCGCCAGGAGGGTGTCGGCGATGTCGCTCATCGCCCGCAGCGAGATCGTGTCGGAGCGCAGCGCCAGCGTCATCACCGGCGCGTCCGCCGGGTTCACCTTGGCGTAGGTCGGCGGATAAGGCAGCGTCTTGGGCAGGACGCCGGCCGCGGCGTTGATCGCGGCCTGCACGTCCTGGGTGGCACCGTCGATGTCGCGGTTGAGGTCGAACTGGAGCGAGATCTGGCTGACGCCGAACGAGCTCGTCGAGTTCATCGCCGACAGCGACGGGATCTGGCCGAGCTGCCGCTCCAGCGGCGCCGTGATCAGCGAGGCGATGACATCGGGGCTGGCGCCGGGAAGCTGGGTCGTCACCTGCACGGTCGGAAAGTCGACCTGCGGCAGCGCCGAGACCGGCAGCGAGAAATAGCCTAGCAGCCCGCCGATCAGCAGCGCGATGCCGAGCAGCGAGGTCGCGATGGGACGGCGGATGAAGGGTTCGGAGACACCCATGGGATGCGCCTGCCGCTCAAGCGGCTGTTGTCGGGATCATGGCTGCTTGGCTCCACGTCCCGATGGTTCAGTCCCCTGCGCCGGTGCCGGTCCGGTCTGGCCCTTCTGGTCGCCCTCGCCGTTCATGCGCTTGGCGCGAACCTCGCCGTCCCTGCCTTGTCCATCCTTCTGGTTTTCCTTGGCGCCATCCTTCTTCTGGCCATCCGGCGCACGCGTGCGCTTGCGCGGAGCGAGATCGGCGGACGGCGTCTGGTCGTCGCGGCCGACGATCACCTTGGCGCCGTCGGACAGGTTGGCAAAGCCGGTGGTGACGACCCGGTCGTTCGGCGCCAGGCCGCTCGCGATCACGGCGTCATGCTCGTTCTGCTGCGTCACCGTCACGGGCTTGGCCGAAACCACATTGTCCTCGCCGATGACGTAGCTGAAGGTACCGATCGGGCCGCGCTGCACCGCCGATGTCGGTACCACCAGCGCCTGCATCAGCGTCTCGACCTTGAGGCGGACGTTGACGAACTGGCCGGGCCAGAGCTGATAATTCGCGTTGGGGAATTCCGCCTTGAGCTTGAGCGTGCCGGTGGTCTGGTCGACCTGGTTGTCGATGCCGGTGAGCTTGCCGGTGTCGATCACGGTGACGCCGTCATTGCCGAACACGTCGACCGCAAGCCTGCCCTTGGCGGCGGCCGCATTGACCCGCATGATCTGCTGCTGCGGCAGGCTGAACCACACCGCGATCGGCTGCAATTGCGTGATGACGACGAGGCCCGTGGTGTCGGCGGCGTGGATGATGTTGCCCTGGTCGACCTGGCGCAGGCCGGCGCGCCCCGAGATCGGCGCGACGATCTTGGTGTAGCTCAGCGTCGCCGCCGCATTGTCGATCGCGGCCTGGTCGGCCTTGACCAGCGCCTCGGTCTGGGCGACCAGCGCGCGCTGCGTATCGGCCTGCTGCTTGGAGCCGGCGTTGGAGGCGGCGAGCTGCTCGTAGCGCACGAGGTCGATGCGCTGGTTGGCGAGCTGGGCCTGGTCCTGCGCTTTCTTGGCGACCGCCTGGTCGTAGGTCGCCTGGTAGAGCGCGGGATCGATCTCGCCGACCACGTCGCCCTTCTTGACGTCCTGGCCTTCGGTGAAGTTCACCGCGATCAGCTTGCCGTCGACCTGCGAGCGCACGGTCACGGTGTTGAGCGCGCGGATCGCGCCGACGCCGTCGAGATAGACCGGCACGTCCTGGATGCGGGGTGTCGCCGCCAGCACCGGCACCGGCAGATCGGGCCGCTGGTTGCGGCCATTCGCCTGCTGCGGCTGCTGATGCCAGACAGTCCAGCCGAGATAACCGAGGCCACTGAGGATCGCGAGCGTGATCAGGGTCATGACGAAGCCGCGGCCACGCGGCTTTTTCGCCGTCCCGTCCTTCGCGCCCTGCTTCGTGTCCGGCTTAAAGAGCATTGACCGGTTTCTCCATTCGCGGCTCCCAGCCGCCGCCGAGCGCCTGATACAGGCTGACGATGGCGAGCAAGCGGGCCAATTGTGCCTGCCACAGCGCGTCTTCCGCCGTGAACAGGGTCTGCTGGACGTTCAGCACGGTCACGATGTCGGCGGTGCCGGCGCGCAATTGCTGCTCGGCGAGATCGAACGCGCGCTTCGAGGAGGTAACGACATCGCGCTGCAATTGCAGCTTGATCGTGGTCTGCTTGATCGAGAACAGCGCATTGTCGACGTCAGCAAAGGACTGCACGATGGTCTTGCGATAGGTCTGCAGCAATTCCTCCTGTCGCGCCTTGGCGAATTCGAAATTGCCGAGGATCTTGCCACCGTCGAAGATCGGCTGCGTCGCGCTGCCGACCAGCTGGAAGAACGCCGCATGCGGCTGGAACAGCGAGACCAGCGCCGAGCTCTGATAGCCGCCATTGCCGGTCAGCTGGATGCTCGGAAAGAACTGCGCGCGGGCATTGCCAATGTTCGCTGTGGCGGAGGCAAGCTGCGCCTCCTGCCTGCGGATGTCTGGCCGCTGCGTCAAAAGCTCCGACGGCAGGCCCGGCGTGACCTTCGGGATTGCGATCTGGTTCAGCGAGCCGCCGAGCACGCGCACGCTCTCCGGCGGCCGCGACACCAGCACGGCGAGCGCGTTGACGTTCTGGTCGAGAGTCTGGCGCAGCGGCGGCACCAGCGCCTTCTGGTTGGCCAGCACGCTCTCCTGCTGCGCGACGTCGAGATCGGTGCCGGTGCCGGCCTTGCGGCGCTCGCGGATGGCGTCGAGGATGCGCTGCGCGCTGGCGATGTTGCTCTGGGCGGTGCGCAGGCGGTCCTGCGAGGCCAGCACCTGGAAATAGGCATTGGCGACGCTTGAAAGGGTCGTCAGCGCGACGACGTCGCGGTCGAAGCGGTTGGCGTTGGCGGTTTCTTCCGCCGTTTGCAGCGCGTCGCGGTTCTGGCCCCAGAAATCGAGCTGGTAGCTTGCGCTCAGCGAAGCCGAATAGTTGACGACCTCGCGGCCACCGATGGACAGGCCCGACGCACTCGAGCCCGAGGTGCGCGAATAGGTCTCCGATCCGCCGCCCGACACGCTCGGCAGCAGCGCCGCACCCGCCTGCCGCGCCTGGGCGTCGGCTTCCACGATGCGCGAGACCGCAGCGGCGATGTCGAGGTTGACGGTCTGCGCCTCTTCCATCAGTTGCGTCAGCTCGGTCGAGCGGAAGCCGCGCCACCAATCGAGCGTCGGCGGTGCGTCCGGCTTGCCGGCGTATTTGTACCGGGCGGGAACGTCGAGCGCCGGATCGGGGAGATCCTGGGTCAGCACGCAGGCCCCCGAACTCGCGGCAAGGCCAAGCACCGCGAACCAGCGCGCCGCTCGCAGCGTTCGGGAAGCAGACCCGCAAGATCGCCGCATGGCGACCGCCGGAACGTGCTGTGTCACATCCACCCCCTGCCGGGCAGACCGAACCGCCGCCGCGCAGCCGGATTAACCGATTCGCGGCGGATCAGTCGGGGGGCTTCGGGCAACTCTTTCACAGCGCTGATGCTTTCTGCGGAACTTGAAACGGATACTAGCCGGACGCGGAACTGCGGGACAGTCCCGCACCTGCGAAACGCACACCCGAACGGGTCGATATCAAGGTCACGAAAGTGCAAGATATGCCTGTCTTGCAATGATTTCTTGCATTCGTGCGCCGCACTGAAGGGCCTTCAAGCTTACCAAGATTTCATGTGATATTGCCGCCACACTCGCGCCGAAGCCACCAAACCCGGCCCGCGCTCCACTGAAACCCTCGCCGCGGCGCACCGTAGCGCCGCGATCTGGTCGGCACCGGCGAACGCGATGCTTGGACTTCCCCGCCGAGACTTTCATCACCTACTTCGACAATCATCGGCTGCTGCACCACAACCGGCCGGTCTGACGCACGGTCAAGGGTGGCAGCCGGCGCTATGTCGAGCGGCTCCAGGCCGCGTTCAAGGATCGCGTCCGGCTCGGCTGCGCCGTGACGTCGATCGAACGCAGCACACACGGCGTCCCCGTCCATGGCCGGCACGAAACATTCGATCAAGTGATGATCGCGGCGGACGCTTGCGATGCTCTCGGACGCAACGGCCGGGCGCCGGGCGCTCACCTCCCGTGCCCTGCTGCGATCGTTCTTCGCCTGCCGCTCGTGAGCTTCAAGGTGATGGGGGCGATCAAGCCCTGCGGCAGTGCCGCGACGATAGCACCTTGGCGGCCGGCAAAATCCACCCTTATATTATCGATAGCTGACCGAATGCGGGGCGCGCTCTGGTCTRGCGACATGGAGGGTTGGGCGCGCCTGGCTTGCGGTCGAACCGTACCAGCTCAGGTGATGGATCCGCCGATGTCGAATGTCGTCCAGGTGACGCCCGACAACATCGAAACAGTACTCGCCGACCTGCCGCGCATCGTTCGCTTGGCGCTCACCTTCGGCTCCCGACTGCGGCGCGGGACGCTCGATGTCACCTTGCCTGACGGGCGCGTGATCCGGCTCGGCGGGCAGGAGCCGGGCCCGGACGCGGCGATGCGGCTGCACAATTACGGTTTCGCCTCACGCCTGATCAACGGCGGCGACATCGGCATCGCGGAAGCCTATCTCGCCGGCGACTGGGACACGCCCGACCTGACGCAATTCCTCTATTTGTTCTGCGTCAACCACGATTTGATCCAGGCCATGCTGCGCGACAAGCCGCTGATGCGGTTCGTCCAGGTCGTGCGGCACTGGTTCAACCGCAACACCCGCCGCCAGGCGCGGCGCAACATCCACGCTCACTACGACATCGGTAACGCGTTCTATTCGGCCTGGCTCGATCCCAGCATGACCTATTCGTCGGCGCTGTTCGAGGAGAGCACGTCCGACCTCACGGCCGCGCAGGCCAACAAATATCGCAGGCTTGCCGAGGCGCTCGACTTGAAGCCGGGCCATCGGCTGCTCGAGATCGGCTGCGGCTGGGGCGGCTTTGCCGAATTCGYGGCGAAGACGTTCGGCGCAAGCGTGGTCGGCCTGACGATCTCGACCGAGCAGCGCGATTTCGCACAAAAGCGCATCCATGAGGCAGGCCTTGCCGAGAAGGTCGAGATACGCCTCCAGGACTATCGCGACGAGCGCGACCGCTACGACCGGATCGCTTCGATCGAGATGATCGAGGCGGTCGGCGAGCAGTTCTGGCCGCGCTATTTCGCACAGTTGCGTGACCGGCTGCTGCCGGGCGGCCTCGCCGGCATCCAGGCCATCACCATCCAGGACAAGCTGTTTCAGAGCTACCGGCGGGAGGTCGACTTCATCCAGCACTACGTCTTTCCCGGCGGCATGCTGCCCTCGCCCGCCGTGCTCAAGTCGCTCGGGGACCGGTTCGGCGTTCCCGTCATCCGCGAGCGCATCTTCGGGCAAGATTATGCCAAGACACTCGCCACCTGGCGAAATAATTTCCGCGCGGCCTGGCCTGGCCTCGTCCCGCTCGGTTTTGACGACCGGTTCCGGCGGCTGTGGGAGTACTATCTGTCCTATTGCGAGGCCGGATTCCTGTCCGGGAATATCGATGTCCGGCAGGTCATCTTCGCAAAGCAGCAATAAGAGTTTGCGGGGTCGGCTTGTATGGCCGGCGACCCTACTTTAGGGTCGGCGCCCACGTCATAAACCAGCCGGTAATTGCCTGACATGACCATCAATAATGACGTTGTCGAAGCCATCGGCAACACTCCGCTGATCAAGCTCAAGCGCGCCTCGGAAGCGACCGGCTGCACCATTCTCGGCAAGGCCGAGTTCATGAACCCCGGCCAGTCCGTGAAGGATCGCGCGGGGAAATGGATGATCCTGGAAGCGGAAAAGCGCGGTGACTTGCGGCCCGGCGGGCTCGTGGTCGAAGCAACCGCCGGCAATACCGGCATCGGCCTTGCGGTCGTGGCAAGCGCGCGCGGCTACCGGACGCTGATCGTGATCCCGGAGACGCAGAGCCAGGAGAAGAAGGACTTCCTGAAGCTGTGCGGCGCCGAGCTCATCGAAGTGCCGGCCCTGCCCTACGCCAACCCGAACAACTATCAGCATGTCGGCCGCCGGCTCGCCGACGAGCTGCGCAAGACCGAGCCCAATGGCGTGCTGTTCGCCGACCAGTGGAACAATCTGGACAACGCCAAAGCGCATTACG
>NZ_JBFULT010000228.1:0-11122 GCF_054049755.1 Bradyrhizobium sp. P5_C11_2 | reverse complement strand
GGCAGGACTCGAACCTGCGAAGCCATGAGGCGGCTGATTTACAGTCAGCTCCCTTTGCCACTCGGGACACTCCCCCGCTCGACGGCAGCACAATCGGGCCGGACCTTTGCCGGCGGACCGAAGACGGCCATGGAACGTGAAGGCCGCGACAGCCCGGATGGGGGCGCGACCGGGCGCGGTTATGGGCGAAGCGGTGGGGTAAAGTCAACCGAGGCGAACAGCTAAAATGGCCCCCGGTCGCACCCAAATTGCCATATTCGGGGACCCGTGACACAAGCGAGCCCATGAAGGATCGAAAATTCATCCCCAGGGGCCCGCGTGGCGGGACTAAGCCCTTCAACAGACCGGGAAAATCGGCTGGTCGGCCAGCCTGGCGCGACCGCGATTCGGCCCCCGACGGGCCCGTCATCCTCTATGGCTGGCACACCGTCACCATGGCCCTCGCAAACCCTGCGCGGCGGATCCGCAAGCTGACCCTGACCGAGAACGCCGCCCGCCGCCTGGCGGACGAAAACATCGAAACCCGCATCGCGCCCGAGATCGTCCGGCCGCAGGACATCGATCGCCTGCTCTCGCCCGACGCCGTGCACCAGGGCCTGCTCGCGGAGGCCGATCCCCTGCCCTCGCCCGACATCGAGACCCTGGAGCAGGAGGGCATGGTGCTGGTGCTCGACCAGATCACCGATCCCCACAATGTCGGCGCCATCCTGCGCTCCGCCGCCGCCTTTGCGGTGAAGGCGATCGTCACCACCGCGCGCCACAGTCCGGAAGCGACCGGCGTGCTGGCGAAAGCCGCCTCAGGCGCGCTCGAGCTGGTGCCGATGATCACCGTGCAAAATCTCGCCCGCGCGCTGACCACGCTGAACGAAAGCGGTTTCCAGACCGTCGGGCTCGACAGCGAGGGCAGCGCGGATTTGAGCGAGGTCGTGCTGCGCGAGCCGCTCGCGCTGGTGCTCGGCGCCGAGGGCAAGGGTCTGCGGCAATTGACGCGCGAAACCTGCAGCGTGGTGGCGCGGCTCGACATGCCCGGCGAGATCAAGAGCCTCAACGTGTCGAACRCCGCCGTGCTCTCGCTGTACGTTGGCGCGAGCCGTCTTGGGTTGATGAAGCGGTAGCGAAACAAAACGCCCGTCCGCATCACGCGGACGGGCGTCTCTCATTTCAACCGATCAAACGATCAGTAATAGCGGCGCAGCACCCGGTGGCCGCCGTAATAGTACGGCGCAGCGCGACGGGCGTAGCCGTAGCGGGGACCGTAGCCGTAATGCACGCGCGGCAGATAGCCGTGGCGCGGGCCATAGCCGTAGCGGTACGGACGATAATAGGGCCGGCGATAGGGATAGGCGGCCGGCGCTTCGACCGCGGCGGCACGATAGCCATAGCCGTTGCCGTAGCCATAACCACGGCCGTAGCCGTAATTGGCGGGCGCGACGACTGCGTCTTCACGATAGGTCGGGTACGGCGCGAAGGCGCCGGGGCCGGTGTAGGTCGGGCCCTGGTTGACGTAGTAATACTGAGTGGCCGGCTCGGCGAGGTGCTCAAAGCCCCAACCGCCATAACCCGGGCCATAACCCCAGCTACCGCAACCCGTGTTGCAGCCGCTGTAGACCGGCGCCACTGGCGCGCACGTGCTGAAGCCGCAAGCCGCGGCCGGCGCGGCCCCGACGAACATCACGGCAGCCGCCGCGACCAGTCCCGAAATCATCTGACGCATTACTCTCTCCTGTTGATTTCTGTTTGTTGGATTTTGACGTTTCTTAACCGGGCGGTCTGCCGGGCCCCTCGGCCCGTGGTCGCCGCCGATGGTGCGGTGGATTGGCATTGATCTCCGGTGCAAAGATCACCGGCGGCGGATTGACGGGAATGTCCATCTGCGGCGGCAGCGGCATCGACTGCGCGCCCCAGGTTTGGTGATAGCTCTCGGCCGGCTGCGGCAATTTGCGGTTCGCGGGCGGCTCGACTTCGAGGCGGCCGTAACCCGGCCGCAAGCCCAGGGTCGGATAATAATGGCCGACATCGGAAGGCTGCCGCTCGGCGATGTAGCGCCCGCCATAGATCGTGGGCTGCACCTGGACGTTCTTCCCCAGGCCCCAGACACCCTCGACGACGGTGTAGGACGCATCGATGTTGTTGATGATGATGGGCACGCCGGGGCGGCCGGGAACGACGATATCGAAACCGCCGCCGGCAAGCGCCGCCGTCGGCAGTCCGATCAGAAAGGCTGCGAGCGCCAGAGCGCGCATGGCGGGATCCCGGTTGTTCCGGAACACAACCTATCCGATCGCGACGCAGAGAGGGTTAAGGCCGATTGACCAATTTCCGGTAAGCCTAACACGTAAGGATTGACTGCCGCTCAAATGCGGCAAAGCGCACTAGCGAAGCGTTAACGGGCAGCAGATCATCGCCGCGCACCGATGCGCGCAGGGTTGCGTGGCGCAAGATGCACATCCTGGGCGGGCTCACGTCGATGTGACTTCGCATCCGAGAAAACGCGGAACGACTGCCGGACGTCGCACTTAGCACAGGTCTCAACCACATGGAGCAAATGCCATGACAAGCCTGAAGCTTGTTGGCTTGGCCGCCATCGTTGCGTCCACGCTGGCAACACCGGCCTTCGCGCAAACGTTGACCGACAATTCGGCCCGCTGCACCGGGCCCTTCCAGGATCCCAATTGCCAGAATCTCGGCGCCGGCAATCCCACCACCGACCGCGGCTATCGCCGCCGGCACATGRCCCGGCAAGTGAATTCGAATGATGGAACACAATCGGGCTTCTGGCCGGTGGATACTGCGGGCGCGGTTGCAGGCGCCGCTGTCGGCACCGCGGCAGCCGTTGCCTCGGCGCCGTTCCGCAGCTGGGACAACTCATACGCCTATGACAATTCCGGCGGCTACAACGGCGCCCGTGGCGAAATGGGTTGGTATGGCAACTGGGATACCTACGCGGCTCGCAACGGCATCGTTTGCCGACCCGGTAGCTGGGTCAAGGGCGAGGACGGCCGCCAGCACATCTGCCAATAAGGCGACATAAGTCGAGCGAGACAGATCAGGCGGCCTTGGGTCGCCTGATTCATATCCGCGATGGTCGCGGGTTCTGGCACTTTCCAACCAAGTCTGGTATTGCGGCGCGCGGGCGCAGATGTCCCGGCGCATGCCGGCCCCTGCCCCGCTTTCCAGCGTCGCCGGCTTAGCTCAGCGGTAGAGCAGCGGTTTTGTAAACCGAAGGTCGGGGGTTCAATCCCCTCAGCCGGCACCACGAAATTGCCGGTAATCATAGGGTTTTCTGCGGAATTCGAGGGCCGGAAACCGCGGCCAAAACGGAAACGAATAGCGGTCGCGGCAGGCTCATAAAACAGGCACAGCTGTTCCGGAGACGTTCTCGCGGCATAACCCCCGAGGCCATCACCATCAAAAGGCACGAAGCCGTCCCCGGCACCGGCAGCTACGAAGTCCGCTTCGCCGATGGCCGGCCGAGCGTCTATTTCTATTGGGATGACCTGCCAAGTCGGCGCCTGCGGCCGCATCTGTTGACCAGCGAACAAGCGCGTCTCAAGGCGCAGGAGCTCGCCCGCACCGAGCGCGACAAGGTGAGCGCAGGCACCGCATGAAGAAGCACGTTGAGGCACGCCCCTACGCCGATCCGGAAGCCGCGGCCCGCAAGCTCGTTCAACTCGCCGCCGGCGTCGAGCCGGTCCAGGAYGGCCGCATCCAYATYGAGAAGATCAACGCGCMGTTCCTGTTCRCGCTCGGCGGCAAGGGCAGCKAGTTCGGCGCCGGCATCCGKCATGCTGTCGAGAAGGGCTGGCTCGAGCTGCACGWGAGCGGGACCGGACCTATGTGCGGCTGCTGACGCCCGGCGAGAGTCTRMTCGGTCAGTAGATCAGCGTAAGGGAYAGCCACGCMGCGAGGAAYGTGCAGAGRCMAATTCCAAGGTAGGGCAAAGCAAGGCGCATCGGGTTTCCCTCCGAGACGCAAAATATGTTTAAGCTTCGCATGCGACCCGGCCGAACGCTACGAATCTGGAGTTGCAGTTGCATTGCAACCACGCGCACCGGCGCGCGCTGGACGGGATCGCTACTTCTCTTCGTCTCTCGCCAGCGCGTCAAGTCTCTCCAGTTGACCAGCTAATCCCGTAAAGCTCCTGGCGATGTTTCTGAGCATAAAGGCTCGGCCTTCGGAAATATCGGACTTTGAAGACAGCGCTTTGTAGTGATGTGCAAGCTCCTTGCATCTGGCCGACGTAATCATCCGCGCTCCATGATCAACGTCAAATTGTTGAAGATATCTGCACAACCTCTGGAATTGCAACTTTTTCCCGATTGGGCTGGGGATGAGAAATAAGCGAGCGACCGGTTTCGTTCCCGCCCATCCAACCAAAGGAGGGCCGTTGTGAATCACATTTCCTGACCATCCTCGCACGACAAGGGCCGCTGCTTTGAGACAGCGGCCCTACCGGGTTTCAATAAATCCGAGATGAAAGGTACCAGCCCCGGCACAGATGATGCTCCGTTGCGACGAAGGTTCCTGCACCTACATATGTGAATCGCTTGGCCCGTTTTTGGAACGACCCCGGACATCCCGGGGCTGGAGCCGGACGCTACGGGGTCGCCCGGCGCACCACTCAAGGCGGCACGCCTGATTTTATATATCGTCTTCTCCGAAATTCAGGCGCGATAACAAATGATAAGATTTCTGGATTAAATTTACCGCGGACAGCAGCACCCGGCCGCTGCACTTCGGCTTCCCGATTGACATTTGATAATACGGGAACTTTCGGCAATCGCGACGCTGGATCGTCGTCGACGCGGAACCTTCGCCGTCGACACGCTTTTGAGACTTGCCTGTCTTTGGAGGCCGCTGGTGAACTGCGTTCTCAGCTTGCCACTCAGGACTGCCGGTCATGGTTGAAGAAGGAAAGCCGTGCGGCAGGCGCTTGGCAAGCCATCGGTGCAATGCCCGTTGCGGTGATTATGTATCCCGACTGAAGGCTAATCCCATCGGTTGCTCGATTACAAGTTGCGGTGATAAATTCTCACTCTCTCACGAGCCGGGGAGCGAGATGACCAAACCGGCGCGCGCGACGACTGATCTTAGCTTGCGCACCATCCTGCTCGTTGCCGCGGCGGCCTATTCAGTCTGGACGCCGTTCTATTTTCTCTGGCCTAGAGCACCGCCGGAAATCCTGCCGCCAGGAGAGCGCGTCGAGCCGATCAGCATGACGGGCCGGAGTGACGAAAAGGGCCACATTGTCCGCTTTTATGGATACAGGCAGAGCCAGGCAGACCTCGAAGATCGGCGACCACTTGCCGTCTATGAAGGCACGATGCCGTTGCCCCAGGGATATTACGAGTTCGAGCCGGTTAACCCAAAAAGCAAGTGGCGCGTTGTGAAGTTCAAGGCCAGCGATGGAAGCGACCCTAGAGAGAACGGCCGCCGCTACTACGCTGTTTTACCGAAGCCTGATTTCCGCCAAGTCGGGGTTCCTAGATGAGTGACATCTACAGCTTGCTTGTAGTGATCGCGGCCCTTGCGGTCCTTGTCATCGGCGCGGTGCTCGTGTTCAGAAGGCGCCGCATCCAAAATGGCTACGACGAGATTCGGAAGCATTTCGGCAAAGACTGGAGTTGACGCGCGTCAGCCGGTGAAGGACGCGCCGCTGAAGCAGGAAACCACCAGGATCACGGCCGAGGAGACCCGTGCCACCAATCCGAATCCACCAGCTTCTGACGCGCGACTCTCAGCTCGAATTCTTCGGCACGCTGCTTTGCCGGAAGCGCTCAGCGCCAGCGATCTCCACCCAGGCATGCTTCGACTGTTCGAAAACCGATCTGATCGGCGCGGGGTAATTTGGGTCCGCGATGGCGCCGACGGCAACGCCGATCATCGCCGGCAGGTTGTCGGCTTTCCAATAGACCGTCGAGCCGCAGTCGGGACAGAAATAGCTGCGGACCTTGCCGCCGCTTGCAGCTGTCCGAACGTACTCCTTCGGCGCTCCTGAGATCGTGACGGCGTCAGCCGAGTAGAAAGCACCGACGCCGAACGGCGCGCCCGTTCGGCGCTGGCAGTCGATGCAGTGGCAGGCCGCGACCAGCCTGGACGGTCCCGAAAGCGAAAGCGCAACAGCGCCGCAACTGCATCTGGCATCGATCATCGTAAACACTCCTTTGTTCAGCCGATCGTCCGCGAGGTGCGGCCGATCCGGGCGGGTGTCGCTTCGTTCACCCGGGCTACAATTCCTTGCGCTGCCCGACGGGCAAAACACGCAAGCGCTGGGTCAACCGTTTCGCACCAAAATATTCGCCTTTACAGAATTTCTGATTTGTCGCATTCTTCCGCCATCCTGATCCGGCGAAAGGGGCGGTCGTACGTCGTCACGAGCCGTGGATCGGGCTGCGGTGGACGCGAGCGGCGGCGTCGCGGATGCAAGTGGCAGGGCGGGGCAGTGGATTGAGCCGAACCCCGTGAGCACCTTGCAAGCCGCGTTGTACGGACGGCGCTCAAATCCTGCGAAGCCTTCGGGCGAAGGACGCTCTGGGGCGAAGCAGGAGAAGCTTGCGTACGGCGAAACCGTGTGGTCCTGGCCGTCGTTGCTACGGTCAAGTCTTGCGGAGATGCGGCGAGCCCGACCGGGCAGACTGCATCGCCAATTCGCGAGGCGACGGAGGCAAGAAGGAACTCGTCTCCGGGGAGAGCGCGGCATAGGCCGTCAAACCACTGCGCAGGGAAGGCCGGACGTCTCGGCTGCCCTGTGTCTCCCCTGTGCATTGCGCGTGCAATGCTTTTAGCACGGGGGCTTTGCGGGTGCCAGCCGGCGCCCGGTCTTCCCTGCGCCCTTTCTTCGGACGGGTGTGACGAGAAGCGCAAAGCTCGGGCGAAACGCGCCGCGAGAATGCGAAGCCGTGTCGGCTGTTTGAAGATGTGAAGTCGGTGCCCAAGCAACAACTTCTCACCGTCACCCTGAGGTGCGCGCCCAGCGGCGCGATTGCGCCGATGGCCAAGCCTCGAAGGGCGACGGCCCGGCTGCATCAGCTCGGCCGTTCATCCTTCGAGGCTCCTCGTGCACTGCTGCGCATTGCACGCCTCGCACCTCCAGCGACAACGGCTTCGCCGTTGCGCGGGGATGACGGGTTCAGCCCTGCCGCAATTGCGATACATCTTCCCGACCTCAGCGCGCCTCCCTCACTCCTTCCCCACCTCGAACGCCAGCAGCACGTTGCCGGCCACCCCGCTCCACTGGCCGTAGCCGGAATTGGTGTAGAGCATGCCGCCGGCGATGACTGGCCCTGGGCCGTCGATCGCACCGCCATGGGCGGGGACGCCGTTTACGGCGATATAGTCCCGCGCGGTGTCGAACTCCCACAACAGCTTGCCGTCGGCGGCGGCGTAGGCGCGCAGGAAGCCGCTGACACTGCCCGAGAACACGACGCCCGGGATCACGCTGACTGCGGCCGAGAGCGCGGGACTGCATTGCGGACGATCGCCGCAGGCGACCGGCGGCACTTCCATCGCGATTTTTCCGCTGGCGAGATCGAGCCCGAACAGGCCGCCGCCCTGCGTGGAGTCGAGACGCCGTGTGCCGTCGCGCAGGAAGCGCACGTCGGAATTCGCGACATAGATACGGTCCTGATCGGCCGCCGAGCCCCATTCGCTGCCGCCGAGCGCACCGCCCTTCCCGATCCGCGTCTGCCACAGGATTTTGCCGCCGTCGTCCGGATCGAGCGCGTGGACGACGCCGGACTTTTGCGCGATGGCGAGGACGCGCTTGCCATCGCGCAAGGTGACAAGGATCGGCGACTGTCCGAAATCATGATCCGGTCCGTGGTCCTCCGGGCAATTGGTCTTGTCCGCGCCGTAGCACGCCACGACATAGGCATCCTTCCGCGTCGCCTGCTGCTTCCACAACAGCTTGCCGGTCGCCAGATCGAGCGCGAGGATCGCGTCGCTGGTTTCGGACGGCGGGTTCGAATAGGAATTGCTGGTCGCGACATAAATCGCGTTTCGCTGCGCATCGATCGTCGGCGCCGACCAGATCGCAGCACCCGACGGACCGTAGAGCTGCGCCCCCCTGGCATTCTTGCCGGTCTGATGCGGCACTTCGGGGATCGTATAAGCCTGCCACGCCGGCTTGCCGGTCGCAGCCTCCAGCGCCACCACGCTGCCGCGGAAGGTGCAGCATTCGTAATTCGGTTGCGAGCCGGCGGCCTCCTCGAGCGAGGACACCGGCACATAGAGTACGCCGGAATGCAGCACCGGCGCGCCGGTGATGCGCGCCGCCGCGTGCTCCTCGACCTTCGTTTTCCAGATCAGCGCGCCGCTCAGCGCATTCACCGCATAGGCGTTGGCGCGAAGATCGCCGAAGAAGACCGCGAACTGATCGCTGCCGGGAAGCGGCGCCACCGTGATCGCGGCGCGGACCGCCGCATCGGTCGTGAAGGTCCAGAGCGTGCAGCCGCTTCGGGCATCGAGCGCATGTACCTTGCGATCGGTGCCGCCGATGAACAACAGGCCGCCCACGATCGTCGGCGGCGCAAACGACACCGAGGCGCCGGGAAATGCGTAGGCCCATTTCAGCCGCAGGCGCGGCACCTGGTCGGCGGACAGGCCTGCCATCTCGGCCGGCTGGAAGCGGCTGTTGTTGAGATCGACGCCCCACCCGTTCCAATGCGGACCATCGAGCGGCTGCGGAAAGCCGCTGACTTGCTGCGTGCAGCCGCCCTGCGCATCGGCCGCGGCAGCGCCGGTCGCGGTCTTGCCGGTGACGAAGGCTGCAATGGCCCGGCGCTCGTCGTCGCTGCGCGCCTTCGCCATCGCCGCCATGCTGCCGGAGGTCAGCGTCCCCAGCACATGATCGAACGACATCGCCTGCATGGCACCGCGGCCCGGCACACGGCTCTGCGCATCGCCGGCATCGTGGCATTGCGCGCAATGGCTTGCGTAGAGCGCGGCGCCGTCTTGCTGCGCCTTCGCCGAGGCGCAGCAGCAGATCAACATGGCGACTGCGATGACGCTCAGCTTCATGACGGCCTCCGGCCTTGTAACCGTGACACGGGATCGCTTCACACAACCCAGAGTGTATCGCGAAGGCAATCGCCGAGGCAACGGAGGTCGCGCTGGCGCCTGTCACCCAGGCTTTGCAATGCGACCGCCATCGGGCAATTCGTCCAGCCGCCAAAGCCCGAGGCTCTTGTCGCGCCAGCCGCCGGCGCCCTCCTCGCAACGTTCGTTGATCAGCGCGCGCGGCGCCGGCCAGCCGAAGGGCGGCCGCTCCATGTTCAGCGCGCGCCAGTCGCCGTCCTCGCAATCCTGATTGTTGTCCCAATCGGGAAAGGTCGTGACCAGCAGGAAGCGCGCGCCGCTGCCGCGAAAGCGGGCGACGGCGCGATCAATATTGGCAAAACTCAGATGCACGAGGCAGTCCCGGCACAGGATCATGTCGGCAGCCGGCAGCGCATCGCGCGTGATGTCCGCAACCAGGAAGCGGCCGGACAGTTCGCCGCGCGCCGCACGTTCAATGTTGGTCGCGATCAGCGACGGCACGATGTCAATGCCGGTGTAGTCGACATCGAGCCTCATACGGCCGATCCAGCCCGCGTCGCCGCAGGGCGCATCGAGCAGCGAGCGCACGCCGAGCCGCAGCAACAGCGGCGCAAGCGCCTCCCGGATCGCGGCGGTGGCGCCGTCCTCCGAGCCGAGGCCCGAGACCGAGGTCGCCGCGCCCCAAAGGTTCGTCCGCTCGATCCGGTCGAACCGCGCGGCGAGATCGAGGCCGGCAAAATTCTCGCGGTCGGCCACGAACCGGTCATGGGCGAGCACGGGAGGACGATTGGGGATCATCGGACAAGACTCGCATCGAAATTCCGTCGCATGCGCACTATACTCGGGGCGCGCTCCGTCCGAAATCGTCTGCAAGCGAACCCGTTCGCCTCACCCGTCGCGTTTCAATCCTATGCGTCCCACCACCAGCCGAGAGAAGGCCCGGATCGTCGCCGGCGCGGCCACGGCGGTCGTCATGACGGCCGCACTGCTCGCGCTCGCGCTGGGTTTCCTGCTGGCGCGATAGGACGCGCGGCGGACCGTTGCCGCCGCGCAGGCTCAGGCCGCGCGCACCGTCTGGAGGAATTTTCCGACTTCGTCCTTCAACCGGTTGCTGTCGGTCGCCAGCATCTTCGCGGTCGAGAGCACCTGCGAGGAGGCCGAGCCGGTCTCGGCGGCACCGCGCTGCACGTCGGTGATGTTGGTGGAGACCTGCTGGGTACCGTGGGCCGCCTGCTGCACGTTGCGGGCGATCTCCTGGGTCGCGGCGCCCTGCTCCTCGACGGCCGCGGCGATGGTCGAGGACACCTCCGACAACCGCTCGATCGTCGCGGAGATGTCCCGGATGGCGCTCACCGACTCCTGGGTCGCGGTCTGGATGCCGGAAATCTGCTGGCTGATCTCGCCGGTGGCTTTCGCGGTCTGCTCGGCCAGCGTCTTCACCTCGGAGGCCACCACCGCAAAGCCACGGCCGGCTTCGCCGGCACGCGCCGCCTCGATCGTGGCGTTGAGCGCCAGCAGGTTGGTCTGGCCGGCAATGGTGTTGATCAGCTCGACGACGTCGCCGATCCGCGTCGCCGCGATCGAGAGCTCGCTGACCCGCTCGGTCGTGGTGCGGGCCTGGTTGACGGCCTCGCTTGCCATCCGCGCGGATTCCTGCACCTGCCGGCTGATCTCGGTGACCGAGGAGGACAGCTCTTCCGTGGCGGTCGCGACCGATTGCACATTGCCGGTCGCTTCGCCCGATGCGGCCACGACGACCGAGGTCAGCTCCTGGGCGCGATGCGCGGTGGTTGCAAGCGTGGAGGACGATGCTTCGAGTTCGGTGGATGCGGATCCCACCGTTTCGATGATCTCGCCCACCGCCCGTTCGAAGCCGTCGGCGAGATTGATCATGTCGCGGCGGCGCTGCTCGGCGGCGTGACGCTCGGCTTCAGCCTGCGCCGCCTTGAGCCGTTCCACCTCGAGCGCGTTTGTCTTGAACACCTCGACCGTCTGGGCCATGTCGCCGATCTCGTCGCGGCGGCCCTTCTCGGGCACCTCGGTCTCGAGGTCGTTGTGGGCGAGGCCCTCCATCGCGAGCTTGAGC
>NZ_JBFULT010000227.1:0-11126 GCF_054049755.1 Bradyrhizobium sp. P5_C11_2 | reverse complement strand
GTGTAATGGCGGCCGGCGCTGACGACGTCGCGATAGTCGGGCTCGCAACCCGCGAGGTCGGCCGTCGTCTTGCCGGCGACAGCAGCGGCCTGCTCCGTGAACGCGATCGGCTTCAGCGTGTGCTCGAGGATTCCGGGATCCAATCCCGGCCCGTCCATGCTCACCTCCGCGCCGCAGGATTCCAGCATCGCCAGCGCCTTGTTGAAAGCCGCGCGGACGTCGGGGCTGACGGCGGCATAACCGAAATCGGCGCTGGCGCCGATGCGCATGCCGTTCAACGGAACGGCATGCGTATCGAACCGCCGCGGCGACACCGGCAGGCTTGCGGGATCGCGCAAATCATAGCCCGCGATGATCTCCAGCGTCAGCGCGGCATCCGCGACCGTGCGGGTGATCGGTCCGGTATGCGCCAGCGAAGCCCAGGACGGCGGCGAAAAGCCGGGCGAGCGCGGCACCAGGCCGAAGGTCGGCTTGAGCCCGAACACGCCGCAGAACGACGAAGGCACGCGGATCGAGCCGACACCGTCGGTGCCGATCGCGATCGGACCGCAGCCGGCGGCCACACCGGCGGCCGCGCCGCCGCTCGATCCGCCGCTGGTGCGACCGGAATTCCATGGGTTTCGCGTGGTGCCGGTGACCGGGCTGTCCGCCGTCAGCTTGTAGCCGGACTCGCAGGTCGTGGTCTTGCAGGTGATGATTGCGCCGGAGGCCTTCAGCGACGACACCACGGCGGCATCGGCCTCGGGCACGAATGTCCTGTTCATCGGCGAGCCGCCATAGGCCGGCACACCCGCGACGAAGACGAGGTCCTTGATCGTGACCGGCACGCCGGCGAGCGGCCCCTTGGCTTCGCCCGCGCGCATTTCCCTGGTGAGACGGTCGGCCTCCGCCCTCGCCTGCTCGTACATCGGCGTCGCCACCGCGTTGCAGGCCTCATTCGTCGCCTCGAGCGCGGCGATGGTGTCGTCGACGACATCGCGCGGGGTGAACGCCTTGCGCCGGTAGCCGGCAACGATCTCGGTAGCAGAGAGCGCGCCGAGGCCAGTCGGCGCCGGCGGGAAGGCCGTTCGGCCGGAACCATCAGTCATCATCAACCCTAAGGAGCTAGCTGAGCGCCGCGTCGACGGCGCGCTTGGCCATGACCGTGACGAGATGCGCACGGTAATCGGCTTCGGCGTGGATATCGGAGGTGAGGCCGTCGGTATCGATCTTGATCACCGCGACCGCGGACGGATCGAAATTTTGCGACAGCGCCGCTTCCATCGGCGGCACCCGGAACACGCCCGCTCCTGCGCCGGTGACGGCGACGCGGACGCCATCGGCGAATTTCGCCACAAACACGCCGACCAGCGCATAGCGCGACGCCGGCGCCTTGAATTTGGCGTAGCCGGCCTTGAGCGGCACCGGAAAGCGGATCGCGGTGATGATCTCGCCCGGCTCGAGTGCGGTCTCGAACAGTCCGAGGAAGAATTTGTCGGCCGCGATCTCGCGCGCGCTGGTGACGATGGTGGCACCGAGGCCGAGAACGCCGGCCGGATAATCGGCCGCCGGATCGTTGTTGGCGACCGAGCCGCCGATGGTGCCGCGACTGCGTACGGCGGGATCACCGATCATGGACGCCAGCGCGGCGAGRCCGGGAATTTTCGTCTGCACCAGCTTCGATGCGGCCACGACCGCATGCGGAGTCATCGCACCGATGGTGATGGTGGCGCCATCATCGGTGATGCCTTTGAGGTCTGGCAGCTTTGAAAGATCGACCAGCGCGACCGGGCTGGCGAGCCGCTGCTTCAGCGTCGGGATCAGCGTCATGCCGCCGGCGACGGGCTTGCTGTCCTCGATCGAGGTCAAGAGCTTCGCGGCGTCGGGAATCTGGCCCGGCTGATGATAGGCAAACGGTTTCATTGTTGTCCTCCCTATTCCGCGGCGACCGGCAGTGACGCGTTCTGCAACAGGCGCCAGATCCGGTTCGGCGTGGCCGGCATGTCGACATGGGTGACGCCGAGATGCGCCAGCGCATCGACCACCGCGTTGATGACGGCCGCCGGCGAGCCGATGGTGCCGACCTCGCCGCAGCCCTTCACGCCCATCGGCGTGTGCGTGCAGAGCGTGGAATGGGTTTCGACCTTCATCATCGGCAGGTGGTCGGCGCGCGGCATGCAATAGTCCATCAGCGAGCCCGACAGCAGCTGGCCGGAGCCCTCGTCATACACCGCGTTCTCGAACAGCGCCTGGCCGACGCCCTGCACGATGCCGCCGTGCAACTGGCCCTCGACGATCATCGGATTGATCACCGTGCCGACGTCGTCCACCGCCGTATAGTTGACCAGCGTCACCGTGCCGGTCTCCGGATCGACCTCGACCTCGGCGATGTGRCAGCCGCCGGGATAGGTGAAGTTGACCGGATCGTAATAGGCCTGCTCCTCCAGCCCCGGCTCCAGCACTTCGAGCGGATAGTCATGCGGCACGTAAGCGGCGCCCGCGATCTCCTCGAACGTCTTGGTGCGGTCCGTGCCCGCGACCGAGAATTTTCCGGCCTCGAACTGGATATCGACTTCGGCGGCCTCGAGCAGATGAGCCGCGATCTTCTTGCCCTTGACGATCACCTTGTCCGTCGCCTTCGACAGCGCCGCGCCGCCGACCACCAGCGAGCGCGAGCCGTAGGTGCCCATGCCGAACTGCACGCGATCGGTATCGCCGAACACGATGTCGACATTCTCAAAGGACACGCCGAGCTTTTCCGAGACGATCTGCGCAAACGTCGTCTCATGGCCCTGGCCGTGATTGTGGGTGCCGATCATGACCGTGACCTGGCCGGTCGGATGAACGCGCACCGTGGCGCTCTCATAGAGACCGCCGCGCGCGCCGAGCCGTCCCGCGAAGCGCGAGGGCGCAAGACCGCAGGCCTCGACATAGGTCGAGTAGCCAAGCCCGCGGAATTTGCCTTTGCTGGCCGAGGCCGCCTTGCGCACGCCAAAATTCTTGACGTCGGCTGCGACGAGCGCGCCGTCGAGGCAGCCCATCGGATCACCGGAATCGTACTGTACCAGCACCGGCGTCTGGTACGGATAGGCCTCCTTCGGAATCATGTTGCGGCGGCGGATCTCGACGCGATCGATCCCCATTTCGCTGGCTGCGACATCGACGATGCGCTCCAGCACGAAGGTCGCCTCGGGACGGCCGGCGCCGCGATAGGCATCGACCGGGACGGTATTGGTGAACACCACCTTCACATTGCAGTAGATTGCGGGCGTGGTGTAGACGCCGCCGAGCAGCGGGCCATAGAGATTGGTCGGAATGTTCGGCCCGAAGGTCGAGAGATAGCCACCCATATTGGCGAGCGTGTTGACGCGGAAGGCGAGGAACTTGCCGGTCTCGTCGAGCGCGAGCTCCGCCTCGGTGACGTGATCACGGCCGTGCCGATCGGAGACGTAGCCTTCCGAGCGGCTCGCCACCCATTTGATCGGCCGCATCACCCGCTTGGCGGCCCAGGTGATCACGGCCTCCTCGCCGTAGTGGAATTGCTTGACGCCAAAGCCGCCGCCGACATCGGGCGCGACCACGCGCAGCTTGTGCTGCGGGATGTTCAGCACCAGCGCGCCCATCAGGAAGCGCACGACATGCGGAAACTGGCTGGTGGTCCACAGCGTGAAGCGATCGGTGCCGGGCTCATATTCCGCGATCGCCGCCCGCGGCTCCATCGGATTGCCGATCAGGCGGTTGTTGACCAGGCTGAGCTTTGCGACATGCGCCGCTTTCCGGAATGCGGTCTCGACCGCGGCCTTGTCGCCGAGCTCCCAGTCGCAGCAGATGTTGTTCGGCACATCGTCGAACAATTGCGGCGCGCCCGGCCGGACGGCCTCGAGCACGCCGACCACGGACGGCAGCACCTCGTAGTCGATCTTGAGCAGCTCGGCCGCCGCATTCGCCTGCTCCGGCGTCTCGGCAATAACGAAAGCCACCATGTCGCCGACAAAGCGCACCTTGTCCTGCGCCAGCATCGGGAACGGCGGCTCCTTCATCGGTACGCCCTTGGCGTCGGTAATGCCCCAGCCGCAGGGCAGCGAACCGAGTCCATCGTCGGCGACGTCATCCCCGGTCAGGACAGCGATGACGCCGGCTGCCGCAAGCGCCGCGCTCTTGTCGATGCCGCGCAGCTTCGCATGCCCATGCGGAGAGCGCACGAACACGCCGGCCGTCATGCCGGGACGCTTGATGTCGGAGACGTAATTGCCGCGGCCGGTGAGGAAGCGCTGGTCCTCTTTCCGCTTCGGTGAGGCGCCGATCCCGATCACATTGCCCATGGTCACTCTCCCTTGGCCGCGTTCATGGCGGCCGCGCCGGCCATCACTGAGACCACGATGTTCTGGTACCCGGTGCAGCGGCAGATATTGCCTTCGAGGCCGTGGCGGATTTCGGCTTCCGTCAGCGACGGCTTCTCGGTCGCGAGCGCCACCGCCGTCATCAGCATGCCGGGCGTGCAGAAGCCGCATTGCAGGCCATGATGCTCACGGAAAGCCTCCTGCATCGGATGCAGCCGGTTCGAGCCAGGCGCGCCTTGCAGGCCTTCGATGGTGAGCAAGGTCGCGCCGTCGAGCGCGGGCGCGAGCAACGTGCAGCTCTTCACCGGCAGCCCGTCGAGGTGCACGACACAGGCGCCGCACTGGCTGGTGTCGCAGCCGATATGGGTGCCGGTGAGGTGGAGCTGCTCGCGCAGCAGCTCGGCGACCAGCGTCGCCGGTTCGACATCCACCGTGGTTGGCCGGCCGTTGAGTGTGAAGGATATCTGCACGATAATACTCCTGTGCGCGACGGGGCTTTAGGCGAGTGGAAGCGCGCGGCCGGTGGCCCATGTGGCCAGCACGACATCGCCAACGGTGAAGGGGTCCGCGAAGAAGGTCTTTTCCGGCACGTAGGCCACGAACTCGTCGTCCGGCACGGTGTCGAGCATGACCTTGACGAAATAGCCCTGGTACTCGATCGCGAGCACCCGGCTCGGCAGCGACGTAGAGCCGGGCGGCAGCGCCTTGCCGGGCCGGACCAGCGCGACGTCGTCGCGGCGCACCGCGATATCGACCTTGTCGCCGACGCTGACCGTGGAGCGCGCCTGAAGCGGAACCTCGATGCCATCAGGCGCGRCCTGCGCGAGCGTAAAGCTCGAGCCATTCACCCGCTCGACCCGGCCCGACAGCACGTTCTGGCCGCCCATGAACTCGGCGACGTAACGGTCGTGCGGATGGGCGTAGACGTCGCGCGCGGCGCCGGCCTGCTTGATCCTGCCCTGCTCCATCACCACCACCAGGTCGGCGAGCGCAATCGCCTCGAGCTGGGTGTGGGTGACGTGAATGAAGGTGATGCCGAGCTCCCGCTGCATCCGCCGCAGCTCCTGGCGCATCTGCACGCGGAGCTGCTCGTCGAGCGCTGACAGCGGCTCGTCCAGCAGCAGCACGCGCGGCTCGGTGATCGCCGCGCGCGCCAGCGCAACGCGCTGCTGCTGGCCGCCGGAGAGCTGCGCCGGCAGCCGATCGGCGAATTGCGTCAGCCGCACTTTTTCGATCATGGCATCGGCTGCGCGCAGCCGGTCGGCCTTCGACATGCCGCGCACACGCAGCGCAAAGGCGATGTTCTCGCGCACCGTGAGATGCGGGAACAGCGCGTAGGACTGGAACATCATCGCGGTGCGCCGCTGCACCGGCGCCAACCCCACGACGTTCTGCCCACCAATGATGATCTCGCCCGCGGTCGGGTCCTCATGGCCGGCGATCATGCGCAGGATCGTGGTCTTGCCGCAGCCGGACGGGCCGATGAAGCAGCAATAGGCGCCGTCGGCGATCCTGAGATTGACGCCGTCGACCACGTTGGTCGCGCCGTCAAAGCTCTTGCAGATGCCCGCCAGTTCGATATCGCCGCGATCGCTCTTCATTCCCAGCTCAACCCTTTGCGCTGCTGCCGCGCTTCTTCTGGATCAGCACGATGCTGCCCAGGCTCGCGCCGATGACGATGAAGGAGACGATGGTCGTCACCGTGCCGAGCGCGTAGAGCGAGGGCGACGTGACGTTCAGCGTCATGCTCCAGATTTCCAGCGGCAGCGTGTTCAGCGAACCGGCGGTCTGGAGGCTGCGGGCGAACTCGTCGTAGGACAACGTGAAGCCGAACAGCGCGACCGCGACGAGGCCGGGCGCCAGCACCGGGATCATCACCAGCCGGATCGACTGCCAGCGGCTGGCGCCGAGATCGTAGGCCGCCTCCTCCCAGACGTGGTTGAAGCGCGACATCACCGCGAACATCACGAGCACGCCGAACGGCAGCGTCCAGGACAGCTGCGCGCCAAGCGCGGAGGTGTACCAGCTCGCATTCAGCCCGAGCGCCTGGAACAGGAGGCCCGTGCCGAGACCGAGCACGAGGCCCGGCGCGACCAGGCTGCCGATCATCATGTAGAACACGACGGTGTCGCCGCGGAAGCGCTTGCGAAAGCCGAGCCCGGCCAGGAACGAGACCACCACCGTGATGATGGTGACGATGACGGCGAGCTTGATGGAACGGTCGAACGAGCCCTTGACGTCGCCGGTCCGCACCTGGGTGAAAAGATCGACGAACCAGTGCAGCGAATGGCCCTTCATCGGAAACACCAGACCGCCGCGGATATCCTGGAACGACAGCACATAGATGCAGAACATCGGGCCGTAGAGCGCAATCACGTAAAGCGCGAACAGCGTCGCCAGCACGTAGAACGTCCAGGGTCGCTGCCCGCGGCTCGGCGCAATCGCCTTGCTTGTCGCGGGCGCGACCGTCTCGGGCATGCCGGCAGTTACCGCGCTCATCGCGTGATTTCCTGCCTGATGTCCACGGTGCGCAGGATCAGCGAGACGATCGCGACCAGCACCAGCGTCAGCAGCACCGCGCTTGCCGCTGCCGTCGGATATTGCAGCACGCCGACGTCCTCGTAGAACGCGCTCACCACCGAGGCCGAACCGCCGCCGGACATCACCTTGACCACGAAGAAATCGCCCATCACGATCGAGACCACGAAGATGGTGCCGAGCGCGATGCCGCTCTTGGACATCGGCACCACGATCAGGCGCATGATGTCGAAACGGCTGGCGCCGGCGTCGATCGCCGCCTCGATCAGCTTCTTGTCGATCCGCGCCATCGAATTGAAGATCGGCACGATCATGAAGATCGTGAGCTGGTGGACATAGGCGATGACCACCGCCAGATCGGAGAACAGCAGCACTTCCAGCGGCTGGCGGATCACCCCGAGCGCGAGCAGCGCCTGGTTGATCAGGCCTTCCTTGCCGAGCAGCGGAATCCAGGAAATCATCCGGATGATGTTGGAGGTCCAGAACGGCACCGTGCAGAGCAGAAACAGGCCGATCGCCAGCAGCTGGTTGCGAACGTGGAACACCAGGAAATAGGCGACGAAGAAGCCGATGATCAGGGTGAAGATCCAGGTCAGCACGGTGAACTTGATGGTCGCCAGATACAGCTTCAGCGTCAGCGCCGAATGCAGCACCTCGACATAGCTCGCCAATGTGAAGCCCGGCGTCAGCCCGCCGAAGCCGTCGGTGGCGAAKAAGCTCGCGGCCAGCACCACCAGGATCGGCGCCACGAAGAACGGCACGAGCACCAGGACCAGTGGCGACACGTAGAGCCAGCCGGCGAGATTTGCGCGTGATGGGTTTTGACTTGACTGCATGTCGGCAAAAGCCACGCTTCAGTTCGGTCTGTCTGCCGGCGCGTCGCCGCGCCGGCGCTCGTGTCAGGTCAGGGAAAGCAGGATTTACGCCACCTTGAAGTCGTTCCAGCGCTTGTTCATGTAGGCCGCCTCGTCCATCAGCGTGTTCCAGCACGAGATGTTCTTGACGCGATCCAGGAACGAGCCGCCGTCGCGCTTGGTGCCGGTCTTTTCCATCGGCACGCCGTAGGGATCGTTGATCACTTCCGGCGCGGGCTGGCCCTCGTACCAGAACGCCCATTCGGCCGGCGTCAGGAACTTCTTCGCGGTCGACGGCACCGGGCTGTAATAGCCGTAGCGTGCGACGAAGCCGCCCTGCCAACCCGAAAGATACCAGTTGAGATATTCGTAGGCTGCGTCGAGCTTCTTGCCGGAGAGGTGCTTCATCAGGCCCATGCCGTTGCACCAGCCGCGATAGCCTTCCTTGCCGTTCTTGACGTTGACCGGCGCATAGACGCAAGGGATCTCTTTCACGCGCACCGCGGCGACCGCCGGCGACCACATCGACTGGATGATCACCTCGCCCGCCGCCATCAGCTGCACCGACTGGTCGAAGGTGGTCCAGGTCGCGCGGAACTGGCCCTGCTTCTTCAGCTCGATCAGCTTGTTGCAGGTGAAGTCGATCTCYTCCTTGGTCATGTTGCCCTTGTTGCCGTACTTGATCAGGCCGGCGCTCTCGAAGCAGAGCGCGGCATCCATGATGCCGATCGCGGGCACGTCGAGGATCGCGGCCTTGCCCTTGAATTTCGGATCGATCAGATCCTTCCACTCGGTCACTTCATGGCCGACGAGATCGGGGCGATAGCCGATGGAGTCGGCGTTGTAGACTTGCGGCAGGAAGGTTGCCCATTCGGTGACGCCGTCGTTCAAATCGGTTGAATCGGGCTTCGCGATATACATGGCCTCGAAGGGCGAGATGCCCTGGCGCGGGATCTTGTGGCCGTCGATCTCGCCCTTGGTGAAGATCGGCAGGATGTTGTCGAAGTCCTTGATCTTCTTGACCTCGATGCCCTGGATGACGCCGCGCTTGGCGGCGAGCTTGGCCTGCCAGCCCTCGAGATCGGCGATATCGACCGTATTAGGCTGGCTTATGAAGCGGTTGATGGCGGCGGAGGTGTCGAGGTTCTGCATCGTCACCTTGAAGCCGAGATCCTTGGCCGCCTGGTCGCCGATCGCCTTCACCACGGAATAGGAAACGCCGACATGGCGGAGCTCGATGTCCTTGATCTCCTGGGCCCAGATGGTCGGGAATCCGCGGATCGCATCCGACCCTGCGGCCGCGCCGGCAACGGCCGCGGCACCCTTCAACAGCGTGCGCCGGCTCAGCTTTTTCGCAGACTTGTCGCTCGTCCCCGCCGGATTGGCAGTGGATGTCCCCTTGTCCCTGTCAAGCATGGCAACCCTCGTTGGTTACGATAAGCGCTCGCTCCGATCGTCATTGACCGGCTGCGGATGTGATCAATTGCGCGCGAGGCTATGGGCGGGGTTCTGCGAAGTAAAATTGGAAGTAAAAATCGGCCGCATAAACGCGGCTAATGGTTCTTCCCGGTGCATTTGGATTTGGCAGGGCGCATAAGAAGGCGTCAGGGACATGCATACAGGGCGGCGAATGCGACAGGTCCGGCCTTTTCGCGCAGCAGGTGTGACAGGGGCTGCGCTGCTCGTTGCCGCAACGTTGTGCGCGGCGCGCGCCGGCGGGACGCCGATCGCACCCACTGAGCTGAAAGCAATCGGCACGATCGATCCGCGCTTCCAGTCCTACAACATCGAGATGGTGGAGGTGACCGGCGGGCGGTTCTGGAGACCTTATCCGCGAACGATGCGCGTGCTCGCCGGGCGCGATCGTTACAGCGAGAGACTTCCGATCGATCTCGCCAACGCTCGTCTGCGCAGGCTTGCGGCGGCGTTGTCGCCAGCCTATCTGCGCGTGAGCGGCACCTGGGCCAATGCGACGTTCTTCGCCGGCAGCGAACAAGCACCAGCCGCACCGCCGCCGGGGTTTGACGCGGTGCTGAGCCGCGCGCAGTGGCGCGGCGTCGTCGACTTCGCGCGCGCGACTGATGCGGAGATCATCACCTCCTTCGCGGTCAGTCCCGGCAGCCGCGGTGCGGATGGCGCGTGGAGGCCGGATCAGGCGCAGCGTCTTGTCGATGACACGCGATCGCTGGGCGGCCACATCGCGGCCGCCGAGTTCATGAACGAGCCGACGCTCGCGGCGACGGGCGGAGCGCCGCAAGGATATGACGCGAAAGCCTATGTCCGCGATTTCGAGGTCTTTCGCGACTGGATACGGCGCGCGGCGCCGGAAACGCTGATCGTCGGCCCGGGCTCGGTCGGCGATTCCGCGTCCCCTTCCGCATCGGGTATTCGCACCCGCGACCTGCTCGCCAATTCCGGAGCCGACGTCGATCGCTTCTCCTACCATCACTACAACACGATCTCGCCACGCTGCGGCGGCCGCGACGCGCCGGCAGACGCGTTATCCGGAGAATGGCTCGCCCGCACCGATGCGACGCTGTCGATCTACCGCGGCCTGCKCGATGAATTCGCGCCCGGCAAACCGATCTGGCTGACGGAAACCGCCGATGCGGCTTGCGGCGGCAACCGCTGGGACAGGACGTTTCTCGACACCTTCCGCTATCTCGACCAGCTCGGACGCCTGGCACGAGCCGGGGTCCAGGTGGTGATGCACAACACGCTGGCGGCGAGCGATTACGGCCTGCTCGACGAGACGACGTTCCGCCCGCGACCGAACTACTGGGGCGCACTGCTCTGGCATCGGCTGATGGGAACGACGGTGCTCGACGCAAGCGCGGCGATGGCGCCCGACCTGCACGTCTATGCGCACTGCCATCCATCGACGCCCGGCGCCGTGACCGTGCTCGCGATCAACATCTCACACGGCGCATCGCGCGCGATCGTGCTGCCGCGTCCCGCCGACCGCTACACCTTGCAGGCAAGACGGCGGCAAGGCGCGACGGTGCAACTGAACGGCACGACGCTCGCGCTGACCGGCAGGGATGAGCTGCCGCACCTCGCCGGGCGGGCGACGGCAGCCGGTGCGGTCCGCCTCGCGCCTGAGACCATCACCTTCCTCGTCGTCGCGGGCGCTGCGAACCCCGCGTGCCGATGACCGCGCTCAGGATCTGAGCGAGTCCCGCGCCGTCTCCGGCGCCATCAGGGTCGCGACGATCGTGATGATCGACAGCGCGATGATATAGACCGACACCGCCCATGAGGCGCCGGCCCATGCGAGCAGCGCGGTCGCAATCAGCGGCGAGAAGCCGCCGCTGAGCGCTGCCGCAACATTGGCCCCCAACGAGGCGCCGCTGTAGCGCACCTGGGTGCGGAACAGCTCCGGCATGAACGCAGCCTTCGGCCCGAACAGCAATGC
>NZ_JBFULT010000226.1:0-11132 GCF_054049755.1 Bradyrhizobium sp. P5_C11_2 | reverse complement strand
ATGTGGGCCAAGGTCAGCCTCCCGAAGCTTTGGGCCCGCTTGCGCAGATGCTGTTGTCGCAGGATCGTAACGCGATCGCGGCCGCGATGGCCAGTGCGGCCGGCACTGCGTCCCTGTCCGACATCCGCTACTCCACGCAGCGCGGGATATTCTCCAGCCGTATCCTCGACGCCATGGGCCTCCAGCGTCTGCGCGACGACCTCGATGAGTTGACCGCGACCAACCCGGCGCTGGCCGAGCGGCTGCGTGCCGCGCTCGACGGCTTGCGCGAGGCCGTGCGCGACACCGTCGCGCAGGGGCTCGCGCTCTATGCCCGCGAGGAGGCCGAAAACCTCCGCAACGAGATCCTGCGGAACGCGCCGCTCGCGCGCATCGAACGGCGGCAAGTCGAGGAAATGCGCGCGCTGATCCGCAAGATCGCACGGCGCCTGCGCGAGCGCTATTCGAAGCCGCGCAAGCGCCAGCGCCGCGGCCATCTCGACGTACGCCGCACGCTGCGCCGCAACGCCGCCTGGGGCGGCGTCCCCTTCCTCACGGCGTGGAAGCGCAAGCACCGCGACCGACCCAAGATCGTTGCGCTCTGCGACGTCTCCGGCTCGGTCGCACAGGTGTCCGATTTCTTCCTGCTTCTGATCCACTCGCTGCACGAGGTGGTCGACGACGTCCGCTCCTTCGCTTTCTCCTCGCACCTGATCGAGGTCAGCGACATCCTGGAATCGAAGTCACCGGAAGAGGCCATGGCCGAGATCATGTCCAAGGTCGGATTCGGCTCGTCCGACTATGGTTCCTCCCTCGTCGATTTCGAGAAGGATTGGATGAGCACGCTGACGCCGCAGACCACGGTGATCGTGCTCGGCGATGCCCGCAGCAACAACCTCGACCCGCGCGCCGACATTCTGCGCCGCGTCTCCGAGCGCTCGAAGCGGCTGGTCTGGCTCAATCCCGAAGGACGGCTCGCCTGGGGCTTTGGCGACTCGGAAATGCCGCGCTACGCGACCTTTTGCAGCCTCGTGCGCCAATGCGCCACCGCCCAACAGCTCGAGCGTGCGGTGTCCGATATTGTAGCCACGTATCAGTAGGCGGCGATCGCGTGCGCCTCTGGCGTCAGGCCGCGATCAGCCTGGCCTGGGTGAGATTACACTCCCGAAAGTGATATGCGATTTCGTCGAGGGCGCGCTGCTCCCACTCTTCCGCCTGCGCGAGCCAGAAAACGCGTCGCTCCGAATCGAGCGCGGCGCGCTCACGGCACTGCGAATTTCCGCCAGCCTCTTCATGCACTCCACTCCTGCGACGTGAAGTCATTCCCCGCGAATCAGGGTAACAGAGTCTTGAACCCTCGACCTCACTTTCCTGTGCACATCGCAGCGCGCAATGGGACAGCCATACTTCCCGTGCAGTGCGGAAGCTTGCGGCGCCGCATCAAGAGCAAATCATCAACAAGTGATCGGAAATCGGGACGATCTTCGTCCGCAAGCGATCTTAACTCTTGTGACRCAACGATGTGCGGCAATTTGTGAAGAGACGTTCCAAACAGCCCACCGAATTCCGGACTCATTGTCGTCGCATGGTCTTCATGGAGCGCCGTTAACAGGGGCGCCAACGGTACCATCGCTTGAGGCAACATGAGCAACGACGTCGACTTCGATCTTTCACCGGACCAGTGGGAGGCGCTGCGCGCGCTTCGCAATCCGGTGCCGAACGGTCGCCTCACGAAGGCCTATGTCGTCGAAGGCCTCGTCAAGCTTGGTCTTGTCGTCGTCAGCGACGGCGTACCTGTCATGACGCCGAATGGACGCAAGGTGCTGGTGCGCGGGTCGTGTCGGCTACTGGATCTCGCCGCATAGGCATCCGCAACGTCGATGCATCTAGAATATCTGCGCGATCACGATCGCGTAGGCAACGAACACCACACCAAGGCCCCAGACCATCGCGGGAATCTGCGACCGCCGGCCCATCGTGACCTCCAGCGCGATATGGCTCAACGTACCCAGCGCCATGCCGTTGATGAGATTGTTGGTCAGCACGGTGACGAGCAACGTCAGCACGATCGGCACCGCATTGACGAGATCGGTCATGTCGATGCGGGCGAGCCCCTGCATCATCAAGACGCCGACGAGCACCAGCGCCGGCGCGGTGGCTTGCGGCGGGATGATGACGAAGACCGGCCAGAAGAACAGCGCGAGGCAGAAGAATGCTGCGACGGTCAGCGAGGTCAGGCCGGTGCGACCGCCGGCCTGCACGCCGGTGATGGACTCGATATAGGCCGTGACGACGGAGGTGCCGAGCAGCGGTCCCACGATGGACGCCGTCGCATCCGTCGCAAATGCGGCGGTGGCGTTGGGGATCGAGCCATCGGGCCGGCGCAGATTGGCGGCGCCGGTCACGCCGATCAGCGTGCCCAGGGTCGAGAAGAATTCGGCGCAGAGGAAGTAGAACAGGAGCGGCAGCGCCACGATGAAATGGCTGAAGAGATAGCCGACATCGAGCGCCATGAAGGTGCTCGTGGGCCAGCGCGGCCACGACATGATGGCCGAGGGCACCGATGTTACCATCTTGCCGTTCGCGCCGGGGACGAAAAAGCCGATCAGCGTCAGCACCGCGATCGACAGGATCAACGCCGCCGGTACCCGGCGCACCACCAGCACCGGCGTGAGCAGGAGACCGAAGAGCGTCAGCAGCACCGGCGGGCTGCGCAGCGATCCCATCGCGATATAGGTCGAGGGGTTCTGCACCACGAAACCGGCGCCACGGAGTGCAATAAAAACAATGAGCGTGCCGACGGCCGCCTGGATGCCGATCTTCAAGGCCTCGGGAACGTCCCTGGCAACACGCTCGCGCAGCTTCGACAGGCTGAGGATCAGGAACAGGACGCCGGTGAAAGCGACCATGGCAAGCGCGCCTTGCCATGGCATCCCCATCTGCTTGACGATCACATAGGTGAAGATGACGTTCGAGCCCATGGCCGGCGCAACGGCGAGCGGCAGATTGGCCCAGAGTCCCATCATCGCCGAACCGAAGATGGCGGCGAGTGCGGTGGCGCTGACAAGATCGGCGCGATCCATTCCGGCATTGGACATGATCGCGGGGTTCACCGCGATGATATAGGCCATCGCCGCGAACGTGGTCGCGCCCGCCATCACCTCACGGCCAACGCTGGTGTCGCGCTCGTTGAGGCGGAAGATGCGGTCGAGCAGGCCTGCGGCCGGGTTCGACGTCGTCTCTGCGGAAGCCGATTGCGGCGGCGTCATCTCGTTCATCGCAGTCGCTCCTCTACCAGACCACCGGGTGCGCTTCGCCGGTCTGCACGTTGATGAATCCGAGCGGCGCCTGCTCGCAGGGCGCGACCAGCACCCAGCTCCAGGGCGCGCAGGTCAGCGTCGCGAACATCAGCCGCTCCGGAAATCCGGGATRCCAACGCGGACGGAAGGTCGGCTCATACATCCAGTCCACCTTGCGGCCCTCGGCATAGAGCGCCTGCATCTCGGCATCGAGCGCCTGCGCCGAGCGACAGCTCATCAATCCGCCAACTTCGAACCGCACAGTGGCGACGAGCTCGCCTTCCCGCACCAGCGCCCATCCGCCTTGACGTTCGACCAGCGCGTTCACGGCCTTGGCCATCGCGGCGTCGGACGAGCCGACCACCCAGATGTTGTGCTTGTCGTGCGCGACCGAGCAGGCAACCGCGGTATCCGGCGTGCGCGGTCCGCAGCCGCGCCAGAACATCTTTGCAACCCGGCCGTCGCCGGAGAAGCGATCGACGATGGCAAACTTGGTGATGGCCTCGCTCTCATCGCGCTGCACGGCGCCGTCACGCACCGGCAAATCGAGGGTGTAGAACTCCGGATGCCAATGGAACGGGCGGATCACGGCGGCTTTCATCGTGGCACGGCCGGGTTCGGCCGGCAGTTCGAAGTCCTTCGGTTGGATCGCGCGCTTGATATTCACCGTCCTGGTCGCCCAATCGGGCCAGGAGATTTCAGGAACCTTGCCCAGGTAGCGCTTGCCTTCGGACACCTGTGCGCCGTCGGCCCAGACCTCGGCGATGGTCAGCTTGGCGACATCCGAGAGCAGCACGACATCGCCGAAGCGCCCCGGGGCGAGGCTGCCGACGAACGGCGTGAGCCGCATGTGCCGCGCAGGATTGATGGTAAGACACTGGATCGCGACTTCCGGCGCGAGACCGGCTTCGATCGCCACCCGCGCATTGTGGTCGCTGGCGCCGAGCTCGAGCGTGTGGCTGGCGCTGCGGTCGTCGGTGGTGAAGGCGATCTGCGACCAGTCCTGCAAACCCTTGGCGAGCAGCCAGGCGACGATCTCGGGCATCGCGTAGACGCGCAACTCGATGAAGAGACCGCGGGTCAGCTTGTCCCAGGTCTCCTCCGGCGTCTGCACTTCGTGGTCGGAGGCGAGCCCGGCGGCGGCAAAGGCGTTGATCGATGGCAGGTCCCGCAGACCGGAGGCGTGGCCTTCGACAACGCCGCGGGCGGCGAACGTGGCCTCGATCATGCCCCACAGCCGCTTGTAGGAGGGGTTGTCGGGATTCCAGACCGCAGGCCAGTCCATCACCTCGTCGAGCCCGGTGACCATCAGACTCTCGGCCATGAAGCCCGCCTGCTCGTCGCGGCCATACCAGCCGCCACCCCATTCATAGGCCGTGGGCGGCACCGCCGATCCAGGTTGCGGAAAGATTTTCAGCGGCGATCCGCGACGGCGAGCCTCGAACCAGAATTCGAGATTGCGTGCGCCGTTGACATTGGAGAATTCGTGGCTCGCCTCGCAGGTCCAGGTATTGCCATGCGGCAGCACCAGCGCCGCTTCCCATTCCGGCGTCAGATGCGAGCTTTCGATATGCTTGTGGACCTCGCCAAAGCCGGGAACGGCGGCGAGATGGGGGCGATGCACGCGCTCGCGGACTTCACCGGGATAGCTTCCGGCGGGCCCGACCCATGCGATCCGTCGCCCCTTGAACACGATCTCCTGATCTTCGCTCCATGTGCGGGTGTGCACGTCGAGCAGCCGGCCGACCCGCAAGCTGCGATCGGCCGGGCGGCGCCCGAGCGACGTCAGCACAAGATCCTGGCGGATGCGAACCTCATCGGCGGCGTTGATCAGGAGATCGTCGGGTATCGCATTCATGGCCTGCCTCACTCTACGCCGGCTCTTTCGGGGCCGTGCTTCGCTTCCGCGGCGCTTTGCCGGCCTTGCCGCTGCGCGCCGCGGCGGCATCGCGCTGCCGGACGTCCTTCAGGAGAGTCGTGAGCGCCCACTCGATGGCATCGGCGATCTCGCTGCTGGTCATGCCAAAGTCCTCGCGCATCGCGTTCCAGGCCAGCACGTTGTTGAGATAAGACGCGAGCGCCTCCGCCTGGCGAATCTCCTTCGGGGGGAGATGCCGCACCAGCGGCTCCATCGCCTTGCGATGCTGGTCGATCAGGTGCCGCCGGAAGCCTGCGCGCACCCGGCGGCCCGCGCGCGTCATGGCAATGGCGCGCGCCAGATGCGGATGACGGTCAAACCGCTTGCACAGTTTACGGAAGATGTCCGGCAGCTCGTCGGGCGAGGTGAAGGGAATGTAGCTGAAGACGTTGTCCTCGATCCACTCGCCGGCCGCCGCAAACAGCTCTGCGCGCGTCCTGAAGTGCCGATAGATGGTTCGCTCGGCCACCTTCGCACGCTTGGCCACCGCGGCCATGGAAATGTCGTCGGCCGACTCGTCCTCCAGTGTCTCGACGAAGGCCGCAACGATGCGCTGCCGCGTCATCTCGGCATACTCGTCACGAAGGCTGGCGATATGTCGCTTTGCTGTACTCATGTCATAAGTCTGACATTTGGCGAATTGGAGGGTCAAGCCGAGACTTGAGGCACTCCGCGCCGCAACAATGGGCGTCGGTGCGCCCTGGCACGGCCGGCGATCCTCACGAGTACGACTTGCGCCCGTCGCCTGAAAAATGGACTTTTGCGCGTCGCCAAAATCGGATTTGCTCTGTCGAGAACCGCGTGCAACGGCGCAGCGCGGACGGCAAGGGAGCTGATCATGAACGGGCTTCAATCATGAACGGGCTTGGCGGGCTGAACAAATCTCCGAACGGCGTCGTCATCGGCCTGGTGCAGTTGCAACTGCCCAACGTCGTGACCCGGTCCGATCTGGCGAAGCAGACCGAACGCATCGTCTGGATGGTCGGCAAGGCCCGCCGCAATCTCTCCACCATGGATCTGGTGGTCTTCCCCGAATACTCGCTGCACGGGCTTTCGATGGACACCAATCCCGAGATCATGTGCCGGCTCGACGGGCCTGAGGTTGCGGCTTTCAAGAAGGCCTGCATCGACAACCGGATCTGGGGCTGCTTCTCCATCATGGAGTTCAACCCGCACGGCAACCCCTACAATTCCGGCCTGATCATCGACGACCACGGCGAGATCAAGCTCTATTACCGCAAGCTCCATCCCTGGATTCCAGTCGAGCCATGGGAGCCCGGCGACGTCGGCATCCCCGTGATCGAAGGCCCGAACGGCGCCAAGATCGCGCTGATCATCTGCCATGACGGCATGTTCCCGGAGATGGCGCGCGAATGCGCCTACAAGGGCGCGGAGATCATGATCCGCACCGCCGGCTATACCGCACCGATCCGCGAAGCCTGGCGCTTCACCAACCGGGCCAATTCGTTCCAGAACCTGATGGTGACGGCGAATGTCTGCATGTGCGGCTCTGACGGCTCGTTCGATTCCATGGGCGAAGGCATGATCGTCAATTTCGACGGCAGCGTGCTGGCGCATGGCACCACCGGGCGGGCCGACGAGATCATCACCGCCGAGGTGCGGCCGGACCTGGTGCGCGAAGCCCGGATCAATTGGGGCGTCGAGAACAACATCTACCAGCTCTGGCACCGCGGTTATGTCGCGGTGAAGGGCGGCGCGATGGACTGTCCCTATACGTTCATGCAGGACATGGTCGCAGGCACCTTCCGCCTGCCCTGGGAGGATGAGGTCAAGATCACCGACGGCACCTCCTGCGGCTTCCCGGCGCCGACACGGATGTTCGGCAGGACGGCCAAAGCGGCCGAATAGGCCGATTTCGGCAAAAGCCGCGACATTCTGGCACGGTTGTTGCTCCTTTTGACGATCAGGACGTCGTCAAAACGGGGGAGTCACCATGTCGACCATTGCCGCGGCCCCGGCCGCCGAGCGCAAGCCGCTCTACACCTCGCTGTTCGTCCAGGTCCTCGCCGCGCTGATCCTCGGCATCATCCTCGGCGTGGCCGTGCCGGACTTCGCTATCAGCCTCAAGATCCTCAGCGACGCCTTCCTGAAGCTGATCTCGATGATCGTGGCCCCGATCGTGTTCTGCGTCGTCGTACACGGCATTGCCGGCGCCGGCGATCTCAAGAAGGTCGGCCGGGTCGGCGTCAAGGCGCTGGTTTATTTCGAGGTGATGACCACGGTGGCCCTCGTGGTCGGGCTCATCCTGGCCTACATCTTCGGTCCCGGCCACGGCATGAACATCGATCCCTCGACGCTGGATGCCAAGGCACTCAACACCTATGCCGACAACGCCCACAAGCTTCAGGGCGGCGGAATCGGGTCCTTCCTGCTCAACGTGATCCCGACCACCTCCTTCGACGCGTTGTCGCGCAACGACGTCCTCCAGGTGCTGTTCTTCGCGGTCCTGTTCGGCGTCGGCCTCGCGCTGGTCGGCGGCGAAAAGGGCAAGCTCGTCACCTCGATCATCGACGCCGCCTCTACCGTGCTGTTCCGGGTCATGGGGCTTATTGTTCGAGTTGCTCCACTTGGCGTGCTCGGTGCGGTCGCCTACACGGTCGGCAAATACGGCGTCGGCTCGCTGAAGCAGCTGGTCTCGCTGGTGATGCTGTTCTATGTCTCGGTCGGCATCTTCGTGCTCGGCGTGCTCGGCGGCGTGATGGCGCTGGCCGGAATCAACATCCTCAAATTCCTCGCCTACCTGCGCGAGGAGCTGACCATCGTGCTCGCGACCGCTTCTTCCGACGCGGTGCTGCCCCAGATCATGAAGAAGCTGGAGCGTATGGGCGTGAAGGATTCCGTGGTCGGCCTCGTCATCCCGACCGGCTATTCCTTCAACCTCGACGCCTTCTCGATCTACCTCACGCTCGCCGTCGTCTTCATCGCGCAGGCGACCAACACGCCGCTGTCCTTCGGCGATCTCCTGCTCGTGCTCGGCGTCTCCCTGATCACCTCAAAGGGCGCGCATGGCGTGCCTGGCTCGGCGATCGTGATCCTGGCGGCGACGCTGAACGCGGTGCCGAGCATCCCTGCGATCGGCCTCGTGCTGGTTCTGTCGGTCGACTGGTTCATCGGCATGGCCCGCGCGGTCGGCAACCTCACCGGCAATTGCGTCGCGACCGTCGTGGTCGCCGCCTGGGAAGGCGACCTCGACCGCGCCAAGGCAGCCAAGGTGCTCGACGGCGGCGAGCTGGTGGACGTGACGGCGGGAKAGCGTCCGCCGGTCAGCCGTTCCAATGGAGCAAGGGCGTTCCGAACGCCCTGCTCCAGACCGACAGGAAGCGCGGAAACCAGGAGTGCGCCACGGCGCCCTTGTAGGCCCAGGTGCGGTACTTCAGGCCCTGTTCCGATAGCAGTTCTTGATATCCGCCGTGGACCTCAGTCGCGGTCCGAATGTCCTTCAAGATCCCCTGGGCGCAGGCCCGATAGATATCGCTCCCTGAGGCTTCATCAAAATCCAGCATGCGATCGGCGAATTCGACATTGAACGTCGGCCACGACGAACGCCCCTGATAGGCCGGCGCCGCGATCTTGTGGATCATCTTGTTCCGTGGATTATCCGCGGAGACCAGGAAGTGAAACGTGCTGGGGATGCGGAAGCGCGGCTCCGCGATGACCAGATCCGTCGTAGTCGCAAACAGCGCACGCTCGCTGGCATCGTTCATATCCCAGAAGCCGCGATGCACGCTGACGAAATCCAGGGCCACCAAGGACACCGGTGCACCCGCCGGGCCGTCAAGCGAATGCCTGATATAGCCGTCCTTGCCGAACAAACGGAGCAGGTCTCTCTTGTACTGCGCAAGCTCGCGTCCGAGCAGCCGCTTCAGCTCGCTCTCGCCGACGATCCCGAGCTGCACGCCCCAAACAAACGTTGTGTAGACGCAGGCATTGGTGACGAAACGCCGGCGCTCGGCCCGCGTGTCCGTTGCCGCCGAGCGGGGCCCGCTGGCGTCGCATAGCAAATATCTGGTGCCGTCAGCGTCGAACGACTCGAGCTCGCTTGCGAGCTTCAGGATCGCGCGCTTCAGATCGGCGCCGTATTCGGCCAGCAACAGGCGGCCGGCATGCGCGCATTGCGACATCGCCAGATAGGACGATGYCCTCTCCTCGGCAGAGAGCATTTGCTGGAGACCGGCGAGAATGCCGAGCAGCGTGTCCGATGGGCGCGAGAAGTAGTTCACGCCGAGATACCGTCCGCGTCCCGCAGGAACAATGGTCGTCGTGACGACGTCGGCACGAACCGCTTCTAGTAAGAGACGGACGCTCTTTTCGAGCAACCGAGCCCGACGCACCGCGTCCTGCGCATCCATGATGGTTTCGGGGTCGAGGACATCAGGGTAGAACCAGGCGAAATCGCGCGGGTAATAGGCTGAGGCATGCGGCGCGCCCGTGACCAGGAAGGACTCCGTCACCGAAAACGCACTGTCCATCGAATGACGGTAAAGGTCCTCGATCGCCGACAACGAATGATGCGATTGTCGCAGGAATCGATCACCGAGAAAATTGACCGCCTGAAGGGCGTTGGCGACAAAGGTCGCAGCCCTACCCTGGTAAAATCGGTTCTCACGATGCGATGGAAAGGAGATGTCGCTGTTCATATGCGTCAATCGGCGAATGTCTGGTGATCCCGGTGATGGCAGTCACCATTCTAATGGTGTCTGATTCGTATCTCTACCCGGTGACTTGCGGGCTCCTGACGGGAGGCATCTTCAATCCGCGCCGGCCCGGACCTCCCGCGGCCTGAAATTCTCGACCACCCCGAGCAGCACACGTGCGCCGGCGTCGGCGTCTGCCAGCTCCACGTGCTCGTCCGGGTGATGGCTGATGCCGCCGCGGCAGCGGACGAAGATCATGCCGACATCTGCGATGTCGATCATCGCCATGCCGTCGTGCCCGGCCCCGCTCGGTAGTTCGAACACGGAAAAGCCTTCCCTGGCGATCGCCTGCGCGATCTGCTCCTTGAACCAGGGCGCACAGGGCGCGGTGCGGTTCTCATGGGTGACGTCGAGCTGGAGTGCCAATTGGCGGCGTTTTGCGATTGCCTCGATCTGCCTGACGACGTCGGCGACCGCACGCTTGCGGTGCATGTCGGTCGGCGCGCGCATGTCGATCGTGAACGACACCTCGCCCGGAATGACGTTGGTCGCGCCGGGCTTGGCGTGGATATAGCCGACGGTACCGACCAGCCCGCTCTGGTCGGTCCGGCAGAACTGCTCGATTGCACCGATGCACTCGGCCGCGCCGGCGAGCGCGTCGCGCCGGAGCGCCATCGGAACCGTGCCGGCATGACCGGCCATGCCGGTCAGCCGTGCCGCGAGCCGCGTGGCGCCCGCGATTGCGGTGACCACGCCGACGGGCAGGCTCTGTGCCTCCAGCACCGGTCCCTGCTCGATATGCAGCTCGAGATAGGCCAGCAGCTCGCGCCGTGCCCGCGCGGCCGCCCCCACATGATCGGGATCGAGGCCGAATTGCACGAGCGCATCGCGCATCGCGACGCCGTCCCGGTCGCGCGCAGCCAGGACGCTCTCATCAAACGTGCCTGCCACCGCGCGGCTGCCGAGCAAGGTCGAGGCGAAGCGCACCCCCTCCTCGTCGGCAAAACCGATCACCTCAATGGCAAACGGCAGGCGCTTACCGCGACGGTTGAGATCGGCGACGCAGGAGATCGCCGTGATCACGCCCAGCGGCCCATCCCACTTTCCGGCGTCGCGCACGGTGTCGTAGTGTGAACCGAGCATCAGGCAGGGCGCCCCCGGCCGCTCGCCTTCGTAGCGGCCGCAGACATTGCCGATCGCATCGAGGTGCGCGCTCATGCCGGCCTCGCGCATCCAGCTCAGAATGAGGTCCGCAGCTTTGCGCAATTCCTTGCTGAGATA